>DASPXQ010000254.1:0-4140 GCA_035637195.1 Thermoplasmata archaeon
TGCGCCGCGAACGATCGCAGGACGCTCGCCGCGGCCTCGAACTGCACGCGGAGGCCGTGGCCGGCGGTCCCTTCGACGGCACCCGAGAGTTCTGAGAGGGCACGCTGAAGGAACGCGACGAGCGCGGGGACGTGGTCCGCCGTGAGGTCGGCGCGGCGCAGGCCGTGGGCGCGCCCGAAAGAATCGAGCAGACGGGAGGCTCCGGACCCGAATGATTGCGAGAGGATCGCCTCGAGCTCCGTCGCGGGATCCGGGAGTGTCCACCACGGAAGATGGCGGTCGTGGAGCGAGGTCCGCTCCACAAGTGTGAGCCGACTCGTCGTAAGGACGACGGTCGAGCGGGTCTCTATGGCGACGTGCCGGAGCCGGATGATCGTCTCGAGCGTCGCATCCCATCCGGAGAGGGCGGAGAGACCCGCGACGTCCTCCAGCACGACGACGCCGCCGGGTGATCCGGAGAGGAACTCCGAGGCGGTCGTCAGCGCGCGCAACGCCGCGTGGCGTCCGGGGACGATTGACGCGAACGCCGTGCCTCCCGTCAGCGGCGGGGCCGTCCGTCCGAGGACCAGGGTCGAACGCCCGCGGCCGGATTCGTCGAGCGCGCTCCGGATGGCGTACTTCGGGCGGTCCTCGTCGAAGACGATCTCTTCCCCGTCCCGGAGCGACCCCGCCTCAGGACGACGGCCACGGGGGCGGGGAGAGGCGGCGAAGGGATCGGCCTGCAAGGCGACGACGGCGAAGCCCGCCAGCGCGACCGGCGTGGCGAGGTTTGCGCCCGCGACGATCGGCGTGCCGAGCGCCTCGAGTTCGTACGTGTACACAGGACCCGCGATGATCAGGGCGATGATTCCAAGCGCCAGCCAGAACGAGGGCGAGGCGAACAAGCGGCTCGTGAACCGAACGTAGAGCGTCTCGGCCAGCCCGATCCCAAGGCAGAGGACCATGAAGCCGCCGAGGACGCTCCCTTCGTACGCGGTCGATGCGGTCCAGCCTTGGAGCGGCGCGAGGAAGGCGAGGACCGGGACCGGCGCGAGGAGCAAGAACGAGGCCGCGCGACGCCGAGGGAGCGTCTCCCCGTGGATCAGGCTGAGCACGAGGATCGCCGTGAGGGCGTTGGAGAGCAGCATCGTCCCGAGGACCGCCTGGTCCCACGCCGCCGGCAGGATGCGCTCGGCCATCCCGACCGCCGCCGCGCCCGCGACGACGAACGAGAGGGCGCACGCCGCGTACGTCGCCTGGAGCCAGCGGCGGCGTCCCCGGACTCCGACCAAGGCGAGCAGCCCGGCGTCGGCGATGAGGCCCCCGACAACCGCGAAGCCGAACGGGTTCAACGGCCCGCCCCCAGCGCGCGCACGTCGAGGATCGTCACGAGATCGGAGGGACGCCACTGCCACCGCATCGCTCCCTCCTCCCGCAGCTCCGCGGCGGTCCGGTATCCTGCGTCCCGGGCCTCCGCCTCCGTGAGGTCGGAGAGGAACGTCCGCCGCGCGTCGACGATGAGGATCCGCGCGAACTCCGGTCCGGTGTCGTACTTCCCCCGCAGGACGTGGCCCACCGGGGGGAACGACGTCCCTTCCGCGGGGCGGACGACCAGCCGAGCGACCTTCCGCAGCAGGCGGTCGCCTTCCTCGAGGGTGCACGTGATCTCTCCCGAGGGCCGGCCGCGGGGCAACTCGCCCGACATCGCGAGGCGGGCCGCCCAGATCACGAGGAACGTGACGAAGCCGCCGATGATCAGGAGGTTCGTGAAGCCGATTTGGTAGAACTCGCGGTGGTACCAGAAGCCCGCGACGAGGACGAGCGACAGGAGGAACAGGAAGACGGATCGGACCAGGAGGACCCGGATGCGCTCGTTCATCCCTTCACCCGATCGCGCGCGCGACCTCGAACCGGCCGTTCTCGAAGAGCAGCGTGCGGTCGTCGCTGTCCTGGTTCACGCTCCGCATCTTGACGCACTGCACGCGCCGCTGGTACGCGACGTCCGTGACCGGTTCGAGCCGCAGGTGCAGGATGCCGTCGGCCAGGAACTCCTCCTCGAGGGCGGTCGTCCGCCCTTCGAGCGGCGGCTCCTCGGAGATCAGGAGGCTCGTGACCCCGAGGTCCCGAAGCCACTCGAAGAACCCGAACGTCTCGACCCGGCGATCCCGGAACTCGAGGACGAGTTCGAGCGCGTCCCACGAGTCGAGGGCGAGCAGCTCGAAGTTCCGTTTCTTCCGGAGCTCGAGGATCTTGCCCTTCAGGACGGCGAGGAGCGCCTGGTCCCGGCTCGCCGTGGCGTCCGTCATCGCGCCGACCTTCGCGACCATCTCCTCGAGGTGCTCGCGGCCGCGGCTCAGGTCGAGGATCGGGAGCGCCTCCGAGACCGACGTCGCCTTGAGGCCGAGGGACGCGACGTGCTCCAGGAGGCTGCCCGCGCTCTGCTCCAGGGTGACGTACAGTCCCGGGACGCCCGCCAGGGCGTTGTGATACAGGACGTAGTACGCGAGGGACGATTTCATCGTCCCGCTCGCGCCGCGGATCAGGATGACGTGACCCTGGGGGATGCCGCCGCGCAAGACGTCGTCGTCGAACCCGCGGATGTGGGTCTTCACGAGGGCCCGGGCCATCGACGCCTCCTCACGAACTCATGGCCCGCGTGACCCGGAAGCGGCCTTCATCGAGGACCATTGCCAGATAGCCGGTCTCGTGGCGCGTGCCGCGCATCTTCACGACCCGCAGCCGTCGCTGCGCGTCCAGGTCGGAGACCATGTGCATCCGCAGATGGATCACGCCGTCGGCGAGGAAGTCCTCGTCCCAGCGCCCTTGGAGGACGTGGCCCGCGACGATCCAGTCGGGGCGTTCCGTGATCACGAAGCTCGTGAGGTCCTGGTCCCGCAGCCACTCGAAGAGCCGGTACATCTCCCGGCGTCGGTCCTTGAACTTCGCGAGGACCTCGAGCGCCTCGAGCGAGTCGATCGCGATTAGGTCGAGGCCGCGTTGCGCCTTGATCGACGCGATGCCGGCCTGGAGCGCCTCGATCCAGTCCGGCCGCTCGCCGAGGAGGTTCGAGGCCGTCTTCGGATCGAGGACGACGAGCGATCCGCGCGGGACCTCGAGCTTCAGGCCGAGCGATCCCATCTGCTTCAACAGGCTCGACGTCCGCTCCTCGAGGCTCAGATAGAGGCAGTGGAGCCCTTCGCGCGCCGCGTTCTGGAGCAGGATCGAGAACGCCAACGAGGACTTCATCGTCCCCGGCGAGCCCTCGATGAGCACGAGGTGTCCCCACGGGATGCCCCCCTCGAGGGTCGAGTCGAGGCCTTCCACGAAGGTCCGGACGCGCGCCGGACGGGCCACCTTGGCCGGCGTGGCGGTCGCCACGGCCTCGGGCTTCTTCCGGCCCGCGGCCTGCGTCTCTTCTTCGGTCGGTGGCCCGAGGACGTCCTCGAGCTGATCGCGCAGGTCGTCGGGAATCGCATCGAACGTCTCTGCGGGGACGGCGGGCGAATCCCACTCGGGGCCGGACTCCGATGCCGAGACGTCGGAGGCGGCCTCCGCCACGGGGACTTTCGCCTCGAGCTCCTGTCGCTTCGCGAGCGCGGCGCGGTGATCCGGCTTGAGTTCGATGACCTTCGAGTAGCTCTTCATCGCCCCCGACAGGTTCTGGAGGGACTCCAAGACCGCGCCGCGTTCCGCCCAGGTGTCGGCGTGATTGGGATTGATGCGCGATGCGCGGTCCAGGACCGCCGCGGCGGTCGGTAGGTCGTCGATCGCCCTCAGGATTCGCGCGAGGCCGAGCCACGCCTGCTCGTCCTTCGGGCTCAGCTCGAGCGCCCGCAAGTAGCCGACGGCGGCCTTGTACGGGCGGTTGACGCGAAGGTACGCCTCCGCCAGGAGGACCCATGACCGCCGGTCTTCGTCGTCCCGCGAGATCGCCTTGAGCAGCGGCTCGATCGCGTCGGCGAAGCGCCGTTCCCGCAGCAGCGCGACGCCGGCGTCGAGCGAACTCTTCGCTTCCTGGCGGCCCCGGTCCGTGGTCGGCGGCCGTCCCTTCGCGGGGACGTACGGCTTGAAGCGGTGGCCCTCGGCCTGTGCCTTGTCCCGGGTCCGATCGATGGCGGCCGCGATCACGTCGGAATTGTCTTCGATCGGCGCCTCCGGCGG
>DASPXQ010000255.1:0-3744 GCA_035637195.1 Thermoplasmata archaeon
CATCGGGGTCGTGCGCGACGTCACCGAGCGGACCCGCGCGCGAGAGGCGCAGGCCGCGCTCGCGGCCATCGTCGAGAATTCGGACGACGCGATCATCGGGAAGACCGTCGACGGCCGGATCACGAGCTGGAATCGAGGCGCGGAGCGGATGTACGGATACACGGCGTCCGAGGCGATTGGCCAACCGATCTCGCTCGTCGTGCCCGACGACCGTCGAGAGGAGCTGGCGCAGATCATGGATCGCCTCCGGCGCGGCGAGGCGGTCCACCACTTCGAGACGACCCGCGTCCGAAAGGACGGTCGCAAGATCGATGCCGCGGTCACGATCTCCCCGATTCGAGACGCGTCGGGCCGACTCGTCGGGGCCGCGATGATCGCCCGGGACGTCACGGACCAGAACGAGCTCCAACGCAGGGTCCTCGAAAGCGAGCGCTGGGGCTCCATGGGACGCATCGCCTCGTTCGTCGCGCACGAAATCAACACGCCGCTCACGAACATCTCGCTCCTCACCGCCAGCATCGCACGACGCACGCAGGACCCGGACATCCAGACGCGCCTCGGAAAGATCACCGCACAGGGAAAGATCGCCGCCAGCATCACGGCGGAACTCCTCAAGTTCGGGAAGCCGGGCACGCTGAACGTCGTGGACGTCGACTTGACGGACATCGTCCGCGCGGCGGTGGAGCAGGCCGATGTCTACCGCAAAGACGGCGTCGCCTCGCGGCTCGAACTCCGGGACCGCCCGGTCCCCTGTCGAGCCGATCCGCTGCGCATCCAGGAGGTCTTGGTGAATCTCCTCAAGAATGCATACGAGGCGACGTCGAAGGGCACCGTGCGCGTGCGGACGGAGGAACGGCGGGACTTCCTCGCCGTCATCATTTCAGACACCGGGACCGGCATGCCGGCCGATGTGCAAAAGCGCATCTTCGAACCGTTCTTCACCACGAAGAAGAAGGGGGAAGGCACCGGCCTCGGCCTCGCCCTGAGCAAGAACTTCATCGTGGCCCATGGCGGCGATATCCTCGTCGCGTCCGTCGAAGGCAAGGGCTCGTCGTTCACGGTGCTTCTCCCGAGGAATCTCCAGTCGAGCCCATCCTTGGAGGCTCCGCGTCCCGAGGACGCCGACCGGCCCGAACCGCCGCAAATGCCGGTGCGGCCCGGCCTCTCGCCGGAGTCCCCGTAGGGCCGTTGAGCCTTCGCCCAAGGTCAAGCGGAATTGACCGACCGCATAATACGCGAGGGGGACTCGGGGCCTCGCGGTGATTTTGCGGGCGGGTCGGAACCTCCGGGTCGACGGCCCTCGATCCTCGTTGTCGACGACGACGAAGGCATCCGCGAGAACCTCGCGGAAGTGCTGTCGATGGAACAGTACCGGACCTTCACGGCGGCGAACGCCGAGGAAGCGCTCGATCGGCTCCGGTCCAACGACGTCGATCTGCTGCTCACGGACTTTCAGATGCCCGGAGCCAACGGGGTGGAGCTCATCGAGGCCGCACGACGGGAGCGACCGGAGCTCCGCGCCATCTTGATCACGGCCTTCCCGTACGTGTACGAAGAAATCGATCCGGCGCGGCGTCGAGACGTGGTCCTCCTGCTGAAGCCGTTCGCGGCGGACGAGGTCCTCGGCATCGTTGCGCGCATCCTCCGGCCGTGACTCAGCCCGCCGCGGCCGTTCGCGCGGTGCGCCGTGCGATGCGCTCGATCTGTTTCAGTGGGTCCGAGGTCTCGGGCGACGCCAAGGATCACCCTTTGAGGCTGGCTTCTCCCCCATGGCACGGAAATTGATCAAACTTCCAGCGTGCCGGAGGGACTGACCACTATTCCTGTGAAAATGGCCCCGGTGAGCGTTAACGCCGGTGGTTCGGTCGTTCGATCCCGCTTCTTCTTTCCAATTGGAACCAGACCAGCCTCCTCCCGGGAGAAAAGCATCTCAGCCGTTGGCATGCGAATGGCGTTCGCCTCGACTTGAGCCTGGGCCTCGAGCAGCTTGCGAAGCGGGTGGCCGCAGAGCGTGCCCTCAATTCCGCCGTGTCCCAGTACGAGGGGAAAGAGATCGCCGTGCACCTTGTTTGGGGTAGGTCACCTTCCCTTCGAGCTCAGCTTCCCAGCGAACACAGCCCGTGGAAGGACCGGACACACGGGAGGTCAATTGGCAGGGCTGATCGGCGAGCTGAACCGAAGTCAGTATTACCCGCGGGCTGCGGGGGGATGCGTTCCTCGGCGCGGTGGACGGCTGAGGTGGTATCCCTTCACTTCGTCCCGCCACCGGGAGACCGTTCGTTCATGTTTGGCTCCGCGTCAGTCAGCGGATTCCAGTTCGAGGATAGTGTTCCGGGTTGTCCAGGGCTTGACGCAACCGCGGTTCGTCGATGCTTTCGAGGGATCTCTCGAGGCGGGCGAATTCGGATAGCTTGAAACACTCCGGATCCACGGTGAAGAGGACGATCGCTTTCCGCGACATCATGTACGCGTTCAGATGCTCGACGAAGAGCATGTCCTTGTCGAACCCGATGTTGTTCATAATCGATTCAACACCGTCCAGGAGCACGACGCAGCCGGCTGGGTTCTCGTCGACGAAGCCCTCGATCACCTTCGCAAGGACGCCGATCGCGTTTGGGGCGTAGTGTTGATCGCCTGGGACGAAGGAAATCCACCAGACCGGAAAGGAGGCGAGACTGTACCGCGAACGCACTTTCTCCGGGTACCTCGTCGTAATGCAAAGGCCAGGAGTCCCCTGTTCCACAATGGCTTGGAAGAGCAGGTAGCTCGTTTCGGCCTTTTTCCCCCGAACGAGGTAGCATGTCCCCTCTTCCAATCCGAACAAATTGGTGAGCACTGGGCGGTCGTTCTCGGTCTTACCGAGCATTGGGCGGTCGTTCTCGTTCTCGGCTCTCATCGCGGAGTGCCTTGCTGATCCGTTGGATGCTAGTCGCTCGGTTCAGGCTTGCGGCGCCATTATCAAGTTTGGGAGTCAGCGTGGGCGCTGGAGGACAACCCCCGACTCCGGATTCAAGATCCATCAGTCCCGGATCACGAACTTCTCGAGACAATCGGCCGCCTTCTCGCGGGCGGCATGGTGGGCTTTGAGCCATACTCGGGCCTTTCCCACATTCGAAGTGTGGTTAGCCGGGCGGAATCGAACCGACTTGACGGCGGAGGGGTGTCACCTGCGACCTAATTGGTATTACCCCTGGCCTGAAGTGGGCCCGGCCAGATTTGGACTGGCGACCTTCCGGTTATCAGCCGGACGCTCCAACCGGGCTAAGCTACGGGCCCATTCGGATCGGGCGAGATTTGCGGACGCCTAATAAGCTTTGGTCCGGTCGACAGGACTCGTCGCGCCCCGCCGACTCTTCGTGACTTCGTCGCAGCCCAGTTCGCGCAACGTGCGGAGGAACCTCTCCCCGGAATCGATGACGCATTCGTATTGGATGAAGAGGTCGAAGACGTCCATCGCTCCGCCGGCCCGAGCGGATGACGCCCGCTCGGCGTGACATCGCCCGATCTGGCCGCGATGCGCCGGGGAATAACCATCCCGAAACGCTTATTATCACCACGCTAAATCGGACGCCTCGGGACGACATGGAGGCCTTAGAGGCCATCAAGTCGGTGAAGAGCGTGAGCAAGTTCAAGCCCGATCCGGTCCCCGAACAGAAGGTCCAGGCGATCATGAACGCGGCCCGATTCGCCCACTCGGCGGAGAATCTGCAGCCGTGGAAGTTCATCGTCGTCTCGGACGAGGAC
>DASPXQ010000256.1:0-2487 GCA_035637195.1 Thermoplasmata archaeon
CGCCGACTTCGGGCGGACGGGGAAGGTGGACCTCGATCGGCCCGACGCCGACTACCGCCTACTCGTCGGCGACGAGTTCGTGCTCGGGCGGATCATCCATCGGGTGAACCGATCCCGCCTCGAGACGCGGAAAGTCGCGCATCGGTCCTTCTCGCTCCCGATCTCGCTGCACCCGAAGCTCGCACGCGCCCTCGTCAACCTCGCCCGCATCCCGCGGACCGGCACCTTGCTCGATCCGTTCTGCGGGACCGGAGGGATCGTGCTCGAGGCCGCCGACCTCGGCATCGGCGCGATCGGCATGGACCGCGACCGACGGATGGTCCGAGGGACCCGGGCGTCGATGCGGCAACTCGAACTGTCGGCGGGGCTCGCGGTCGCGGATGCCGGACGCCTCCCCCTCCGGAACGCGAGGGTCCAGGCGATTGCGACGGACCCACCGTACGGGCGTGCCGCGTCGACCCGCGGCGAGCCGATCGAGCGACTCTACACGCGGGCATTCGACGCATTCGCAGACGTGCTTCCGAAGGGCGCACACGCGGCCGTCGTCTTGCCGAGCGAGCAGGCGATCGAGATCGGTTCGTCGCGGATGGAGCTGATCGAGCGTCACGAACTCCGGGTGCACCGGTCCCTGGTGCGGCACTTCTGCGTCTTCGTCAAGGCGTGACGTTCAGGGTGACGGGCAGGTCCTCCGAGGCGGTGCCTCGCAGCGTCGTCGCATGAACGTCAAAGGACACGGACCGAGGCAGCGGCACCGGCCACGACGGCGGCGCAATGACTTGCAGATCGACGATCGCGCGCTGCGTCGCGTTCAGCCGGACGCTGACGACGTCGCTGTTCACCGCGGTCGTGTTCGATCCAACCGCCACGTCGAGGAACAAGAACGTGAAGCCGAACGAGGCGAGATTGTCGTTCCTCGCCGTGATGACCACGATCTCCGCCACCGAGGCGGTGTGGTTCACCGCGAACTGCATCACGATCGACGCGCCGACGGCGACGGTCTCGTTGAGTTCGATGAGCGGGGTCCCGTCGACCGCTTCGAACGCGAGTGCCTGTCCCCCGCCGACCGTCACGAACGGCACGGGGACGAAGGTAAGGAAGAGGATTGCGACCGCGGCGACCCCGACGAGCTTGCGGAGCGGATCGAGGCGCGTGAGGTCGTTCAGCGGCGGCGGATGGCGCGCGCCGAGCATCAGAATCAGGAAGGCGAAGAAGATCCAGCCGATGTAGAAGTAGCTCATCGTGAACAGCAGGAGGATCGCGGCCCAGGACAGGTAGAACTGGTTCCGCCCAAAGAGGGCGCGGGCCACGTGCCCGCCGTCGAGCTGTCCCGCCGGGAGGAGATTGATCGCGGTCACGAAGAGCCCGACCCACCCCGCGAAGGCGAGGGGATGCATGACGAACGAGTCGGGCAGCGGGAAAAAGAGCGAGAGGAAGTTGAAGAGCAGGGACGCTTGGATCTGCTCGCCGGCCACGCTGGGCGGCAGCGACGGCGACGCCGTCGACAGGGCCAGTCCGGCGAGCGTCACGGGGATCGCGATCGCGAAGCCGACGAGCGGCCCGGAGACGCCGATGTCTAGGAGGGCCCGGCGGTTCGGGATCGGGTCGCGCAGGCTGATGAACGCGCCGAGCGTGCCGAGCGGCGGCAACGAGGGCAGGAAGAACGGGAGCGAGGCCTGGACCTTGTACCGCTTGGCGACGAGGTAGTGGCCCATCTCGTGCGAGCCCAGGATCGTGAGGAGCGGGAGCGAGAAGAACAGACTGCCGTAGCCGATCGACGCCGCGGACAGGATCGGCTCGCCGGAGTACGAGGACCAGTTCCACGCACCACCGAAGAACACGATCGAGGGGATCGTCAGGAGGAGCAGGAGGAGGTTCACCTGTCGCCGTGCGAACCGCATCCGCGGTCGCCGTTGCACGTGGACGAGGGTCTCGCCCCGTTCCTGCGTGATCGTGGGGATGTAGTCC
This sequence comes from Thermoplasmata archaeon, assembly GCA_035637195.1. Classification (GTDB taxonomy): domain Archaea; phylum Thermoplasmatota; class Thermoplasmata; order RBG-16-68-12; family RBG-16-68-12; genus RBG-16-68-12. Next base: position 1,966 of record DASPXQ010000256.1, read on the forward strand.
TTGGGAACGAGCTCCTGGCGGAGTCCGTCGAACGGGGCATCGATGCTGCCGGTCGGCGAGGTCACCTGGAACGTCAGCGCGAGCGGCGTCACGACGACGCCGTACACCGTGAAGTACTTCGCCACGACGGTCCGGATCGATTCGATTTCCGCGGCCGGCGAGTCCATCGGCCGAGCGAACCTTCCCATGTATTAAAAGGTGCGGGGCTCACCCCGGCCGCGCGCCGAACAGCCAGAGGAGGGCCGCGGTCCCGAGGCCCGCGGCGACGAACCGCAAGCCCGTGATGACGACGCGCTCGCGCACGAGGTTGCCGAGGTACACCCCGATCACGAACAGGATGACGAGCGTCAAGCCAATCGCGACGACCGTCGCGGTGCGGACGTCGAGGAACAAGAACGGGACCAGAGGGATGAACGCCGCGATCATCGGGGAGACGCCATGGACGAGGGCGCTGACGATGGCGGCGAACCGGAACGCCTCCTTGTGCTCCTCGCTGAGCCGGGCGAGCATCGCGCGCTCGAT
>DASPXQ010000257.1:0-4212 GCA_035637195.1 Thermoplasmata archaeon
GCCGCCTCGCGCGGCATCCCGATCGTCTGCGTCCCGCGGACGGAGCCGCGAAAGGAACAGTTGATGCGCGCGCTCGCCTTCGAGCGCCTCGGCGTACTCCGACTCGTCGATCCGGACCATCTCAACCCTTCAACCCTGCGCGAATCGATTGATGCGACGTTGCGGGCCCCTGACAAGACGCCGGGACCGGTCGCCCTCCCCTGGGACGGCGCGGCCCGGGCTGCCACGGAGCTCCTCCGACTCGCAGAGGCCCCCGCTCGACCCGCGGCGAGCGTGCGGGCATGAGCCCCGCAAACGGCCCGAAAGTCGGCTACGTCGTGAAGCGGTACCCTCGGTATTCGCAGACGTTCGTCGTGAACGAGATCCTCGCGCACGAGGCCGCCGGATTGCCGGTCGAGATCTTCTCCCTGCGGCAGCCGGTCGACGCGCATTTCCAGGACTTCATCGGCCGCGTCCGTGCGCCTGTCACGTACCTGCAGAGTCTCGACCGGAGGCCCTCGGAACTCTGGCCGGACTTGCAGCGGGCGATGGAGGTCTTGCCGGACCTCGGGTCTCGCCTCCCCGAAGCCCGCGGCACGCCGACGCAGGAGTTGTACGAAGCGGTCGTGCTCGCCCGGGAGGTGATCAACCGCGGCATCGGCCACCTCCACGCGCACTTCGCGGGGCCCGCGACGACGGTCGCGCGGCTCGCCGCGCGCTTCGCGGGGATCCCGTACACGTTCACGGCCCACGCCCACGACATCTTCCAATCGACCGTCGAGGCGGACGACCTGCGGCGCAAGCTGCGGGACGCGGCCGCGACCGTGACCGTGAGCGACTACAACGCCCGCCATCTGCGGGAGACCTTCGGCGAAGACGCGTCGCGGGTCGTGCGAATCTACAACGGGCTCGACCTCGACGAGTATCCCTTTGAAGCGCCCCGAAGGCGGGACGACAGGATCGTCGCCGTGGGGCGACTCGTCGAGAAGAAGGGCTTTCAGGATCTCGTGGACGCGTGCGCGATCCTCGTGGAGCGCGGCGTCCCCGTGACGTGCCGGATCATCGGAACCGGAGCCCTCGCGGGAGCGTTACGGGAGCGGGTGGACGCCCTCGGGCTGCAAGGAGTCGTCGACGTCGCCGGCGCGCTGCCTCGCTCCGAGCTCATCCAGGAGATGCGGACCGCCGCGGCCCTCGTCGCACCGTCGGTCATCGGCGAGGACAACGACCGAGACGGCATCCCGACCGTGCTGATCGAGGCGATGGCCCTCGGCACGCCGTGCGTCTCGACGGACGTCGCGGGCATCCCGGAGGTCCTCCGCGACGGAGACACCGGGCTCCTCGTGCCCCCCCACGATCCCCGAGCGCTCGCGGCGGCCGTCGGGCGGCCCCTCCGCGACGCCGATCTTCGGGTGCGCCTCGCGCAAGGGGCGAGGGCGCTCGTCGAGACCGATTTCAATGTCCGCCCGAACGCCGGGCGCCTGCGAGAATTGTTCGTAGCCGCAGGTCGCGCGCAGATCGAGAAGGCGGTGGTCCCGTAATCCGAGCCGCCTACGTGTGCGCGGACCCCGGCGTCCACGTCTTCGGACGAAAGGGCGCGGCGATCCACGTGCGCGAGGTGATTCGCGCGTTCGCGGAGCGCGGGGTCAAGGTGGAGCTCTTCGCCCTCTCCCTCGGCGGCGATCCCCCCGACGACCTCGCGGGCGTGCGGGTCCACGCCTACGCCGACGATCCGATCGGGCCCCTCGAAGATCGAGAGCGCGCATGCCTTGCGGCGAACAAGGCGTTGCACGACGCATTGGATCGGTCCGGGCCGTTCGACCTCGTGTACGAGCGATACTCGATGTGGAGCTATGGCGGCATGGAGTGGGCCCGCGACCGCCGGGTGCCGGGCATCCTGGAAGTGAACTCGCCTCTCATCGAGGAACAGGCGGCGCACCGCGAGCTACACGACCGGGCAGGCGCGGACCGTGCATCGCGGCGCACGTTCCTCGCCGCGACGGCGATCGTCGCGGTCTCGAGGGACGTCGCAGGCTACGTCGAGCGATTCCCCGAGGCGCGGGGCCGCGTGCACGTGATCCCGAATGGGGTGGACCCGACCCGGTTCTCGCCGGAACGAGTCCCCACACTGCCGAAGTCAGGCGCCGCGTTCAACATCGGCTTCGCGGGCAGCCTGAAGCCTTGGCATGACCTGCCGCTCCTGCTCGAATCGTTTGCGGCTTTCCGCGAACGTCATGCGGATGCCCATCTCCTGGTGATTGGCGACGGCCCCGAGCGCCAACGACTGGAGGACGAAACCGTTCGGTGGGGTCTCGACGCCGCCGTGACGTTCGTGGGGTCCGTGGCGCACGAGGACGTGCCCGGCTTCCTGACATCGATGGACATCGCGGTCGCGCCGTATCCCGCGGACGCAACGTATTTCTCCCCGCTGAAAGTCTACGAGTACATGGCGGCAGGCCGCCCCATCGTCGCGAGCCGCGTGGGCCAACTTGCCGAGCTCCTCCGGGACGGCGTCGATGCGATCCTGGTCGAGCCGGACGACTCGAAGGCCCTCGCGACGGCGTTCGAGCGTCTCTACGCGAATCCCGAATTGCGGTCGCGCCTCGGCTCGTCCGCTCGGAGCCGTGCGGTGAAGGACTTCACCTGGGACTCCGTCGTCGATCGGATTCTTGCTCTCGCACAGTTACCGAGCCGAACGCCCGAGGAGTTCGCGTAGCATGGCGCGCGCCAAGAATCTGGCGGAGACCGTCCCGAAACTCGCCCGCATCTGGCGGCGGTTCTGGCCGTACACGCGGAAGCAGCTGCACTACGTGGTGGGAGCCGTCTTCGCCGTGACGATCCAGGTGTTCATGCGCCTTCTCGAACCCTGGCCTCTCAAGTTCATCTTCGACGGCGTGATCTTTCAGAACCTCAACATGCGCGGCTTTCCCCTCGCCGGGAACTTCGTGCAATCGATCGTCGGCGCGATGGCTCCCCTCACACTGCTCACGGTCTCCGTGATCGCCCTTGTGGTCATCGTCGGGGTCCGGGCGATCACATGGTATTACGCGAACGTCGGCTTCGCGATCATCGGGACGCGCGTGACGACGGAGATCCAGAACGACCTGTACCAGCACGTCCAACGCCTGCCGCTGTCGTTCCACACGAAGGCGCGCGGCGGCGACCTGATCGTGCGCATCATCGCCGACATCTCGATGATCCGGGAGGTCGTCGTGACGGCGGCCCTCCCGCTGTTCGCGAGCATCTTCGCCTTGGTCGCGATGTTCGTCGTCATGTTCTGGCTCAACTCGACCCTCGCGTTCGTCTCCCTGATCGTCCTGCCGCTCTTCTGGCTCTCCACGCGACGCATCATGCCCGACATCACGGAGACGTCGCGGCGGCAGCGGACGAAACAGAGCGCGATCGCCTCGACCGCTTCGGAGAGCATCGGCGCGATCCAGGTCGTGCAGGCCCTGTCGCTCGAGGATCGATTCCTCGACGACTTCCGCCAGGAAAACAAGGCGAACCTGGGGATCGAGGTGCGCGGCGCGCGGCTCGCGGCGAGGCTCGAGCGGTCCCTCGACGTGTTCATCGCGCTCGGCATGTCTCTCGTCCTGTACTTCGGCACCCAGTTCGTGCTCAGCGGCGCGTTGACGCCGGGCGACCTCCTCGTCTTCGTCGCCTACCTCCGGACCGCGTACCGGCCCTTCCAGGACTTCGCGAAGTACACGAGCCGACTCGCGAAGGCCGCCGCCGCGGGGGAGCGCGTGATCGACGTGATGGACCGAACCCCGGACATCCGGGACCGGCCCGATGCGGTCCCCGCACCGTCGTTGCGAGGCGAGGTCGCTTTCGAGGTCGTGACCTTCGCATACGAGCCCGGCCATCCCGTGCTGAGCGACGTCTCGATCCAGGTGACGTCGGGCCAGCTCGTCGTCCTCGTCGGACCCTCGGGGATCGGCAAGTCGACCGTGGCGAGCCTCCTCTTGCGGCTGTACGACCCGCAGGCGGGCCGCGTGACCTTCGACGGTCAAGACATCCGTCGGTTCAAGATCGAGTCTCTGCGGCAGCAACTGAGCGTGGTCCTGCAGGACACGCTGCTGTTCCACGCGACCGCACGGGAGAACATCGCCTTCGGCGCGCCGAACGCCGACCCCAAGGAGATCGAGGCGTGCGCCCGTCTCGCGAACGCGCATGAGTTCATCATGGCCCTCCCCTTGGGCTACGACACCGTCTTCGGCGAACGGGGTGTCACGT
>DASPXQ010000258.1:0-13450 GCA_035637195.1 Thermoplasmata archaeon
CTCACCCTTTGACCAGATCCTGGTAGATTTTTTCGACGCGGGCCAGGTTGATGCTTAGATCTCCTCGCTCCCGGACCTGCCGTATATTTTTCTCGCTCGCCCTTTCCAAGAGGTCTTCGTCCCGCAGGGCACGCGTCACCCGTGCTGCGAGAGCCTGCGCGTCTCCCACCGGAAAGAGCGAGCCGTTGACTTCGTCGACGACCCACTCACGGTTTGCGGGGATGTCGGTGACCACCGGGTAGCAACCCCGGGCCATCGCCTCCATGAGCGACACGGAGGCGCCGTCGGACTTCGCGGTAGACACGTAAACGCGCGCGGACGCGAGCGCCCGCATGACGTGCTCGGGGGGCTGCAATCCCTCAATGCGAAGGCGGTCCGTGACGCCTAGCCGACTCGCAAGATCTTGCAACCCGTCCCGTTCCGACCCGTCACCGAGGATCGTGCCTCGGTTCTCCGGGTTTGCAGCGAAGATGTCCCGGGAGGCGCGCACCAGCGTTTTCACGTCGTATAGGGGCTCGAGGGCCCGCGTGCTAATGAACCATGGGGCGCGCGTGCCTCGTTCGAAAACCAACGGAGGAAACCTGTCCAGCTCCACGCCCATCGGGATCGCCTGGCACCGGTCCATCCGAAGCCCAAACGGGACGAGGCTCGCCAGCATGTGCTGCGCCACGGGAATGCAATAATCGGCACGTCGAAGCACGAACCGGAGGACGGGTCGCTGCACCCACGATTCCTTCGGGCGAACGAGGACGTCGCTCCCCCAGGCGCTCACGACGAACGGGTGGTGTCCGGCCACGGCGCCCCACAGTCCGTACCCGATGGCTTGATGGGAGTGGACCAAGTCTGGGGCAATCTCGCGCACGATCCGGCGCACGGCGAGGACCTTGCGGGGAAACGCCAGTGCGTTCCCTGCCGGGAAGGAGTGGACGCGGACCCCGGGAAGGTCCCGCAGCGAGAGGCTCACGAGATGGACCTCGTGGCCACGCCGGGCGAACCAACCGGCCCATCGCTGGACGTGCACGCTCAACGCTTCAGCAAAGTAACAGAGGCGCATGCCCGGTCCCCTCAAACGCGTGCGACGCTCCGGGCGAACATCATGGAGGCCCCTTTGCTGCATCGTCGACGACACGGAGGAACGCGGTCTCCTGCCGCTCCCAGCAGTATACGGACTCGAATGCATCCCTCCCCCGGGCCCCGAGGGAGGCGATTTCCGACCGGCGGGCCATCAGATCCCTCACCGCGCTCGAGACGTTTTCGACGTCCGATTGCTCGACGGTGACCCCGCACCTCGCGTCCTGAACGACCTCGCTCATCGCCGGGTACGCCGGGACGAGGACGGGAACGCCATGCGCCATGTAGTCAAAGAGGCGGTTCGGCAGCGCGTTGTAGAAGTTCTTGCGCCGATCGAGGAGGATGACTCCCACATCCATCGCGGCATAGACCGGTCCCATTTTCTCGTAGGGAACATATCCCAGCACCTCCACCCGATCTCCAATCCCGCGGTCTCGCGCCTCCTTTCGGATCATCTCCGCTTCGTGTGCTGGGCCGCCGGCGATGAGCGCCTTGGCCGTCATGGGTAAACGGCCGAGCGAGTCGAGCAGCACGCCGCTGCCGTCGCCGGGCTGGAACTTCGCGGCCCAGCCGACGACGAAATCTTGGTCGGTGTATCCAAAGGACGCGCGTGCTTCGCGCGGCCCCGCGCGGACGATCTCTCCGGAGGGCCGGGCATTGTAAAGGGTCGTCGCAGCGACGCCTATGTCGCGGAACTTGCGGGTGAGAGGTTCGCAAGGCGTCACGACATGGGCCACTCGCCCGACGAGCCACCGTTCGAACACGGCGGCGATCCACGATTCGAGGCGCGAGTTGTCGGCGTACACGGCCGGCCAGTCATCGTGGCTATCGTAGATTGTCTTTTTTCCCGTCCAGACCGCGGAGGGCAACGCTTCCAGGTCGTGCGCGACAATTAGATCGGGCGTGCTCGCAGATAACGCATCAGCAACGCGGCGGACGTGGCGTTCAAACTCGACGGCCCGCCATGCAAGATTTCCTATGGGTGAGAATCGGGGAGTCGCAAAGGCGATTCGCGCGGTGTCGAATCCCGCGTGCTTGAGCGTCCGAATCTCACGCTCGGCTCGGAGATTCGGGATATCACGCTGTTGGAACACGACGGCGATTTTCATGGGGAGACGTTCTTTACCTGCGATGGACATTCGCCTTCAAGCCTTGGGGGTCCGGCATCGGTAGTCGCTTCGGGACCGGCGCCTTCTTCCCGATTCAGTCTCCCGCCAACCCGAGTTCCTAGCGACGCGGGGCCCCTCGGCTCAGCATTCCCTCGGCGGCGCATCGGTACGGAGATCCATTGCGCCCGCACGGGACCTCCGCGATTTTATCCTATCGCTGCAAACCGTTTAAGGTCCTCCGAATATGACCCGATATGCGCTCTGCGATCATCGTGACAGTCCTGAACGAGGCGCGGCATATCCGCGAGTTGCTCACCTCGCTCGAATCGCAGACGCGGATCCCGGAGGTCATCGTGATTACGGATGGCGGCTCGACGGACGGGACGCAAGAGATGTTGCAGGACTTCGCGTCCGCCACGCAGCTTCCGTTTCATTGGGCGGTCGTGCCCGGCAACCGCTCTCGCGGCCGGAATGCGGCGATCCGGCTCGCGGACGCCGCCACGATTGCGGTGACTGACGTCAACGTGCTCGAGCCGCAATGGTTCGAGCGGATCGTCGAGCCGCTGGAGCGTCGGGACGCCGACGTCGTGGCGGGTTGGTACGCGCCGATCGGGGACACGCCTCGGGAGCGCGCGATGGGCTGCATGACCCTGTACTCGATTGAGCAGATCGAACCGGGTTCGTTCGTCCCCGCATCCCGGAGCATCGCCTTCACGCGGGCCGCGTGGGAGCGTGTCGGCGGATACGAGGAGCAGCTCGACGCAGCGGAGGACACGTACCTCGTCCTCGCGATGCGACGGGCGGGGCTGCGGTTCGTCTTCGAGCCCCGGGCGGTCGTCCGCTGCTGGACCCCGGCGAATGTCCGCGAAGCCTTCCGGACGTACCGCCAATATGCGAATTCGGACGGTCGCGCGCGGCTCCTGGCGGCGCCGCAGACGCACTACGGCCCGCTCTTCGGAACCTACGGGGCGGGCGTCGTCCTACTGATCCTCGGAATCTGGTGGCCCATCTCTTGGGTCGCGCTCTTCGCCGGCGCCTTGGCGTACGTGGTGTACCGGGTCCGCAAGGTCCTCGAAGCCCGCCTTCCGGCTCAAGTGCCGTACTCGGTCGTCGTCGCGCTCGCGGTGGACCTGGCCCAGATCCTCGGCTACGCCGAGGGTCGTGCTCATCCGATCGAGGGGGGTTCCGGAGCCGCGGCGGCCGGCGACCCGAGCAACGATCCGTAGGCGCCGAGCAAGCGGGCCTCCATCGCCTCCCATCGGTACCCGGACTCGAACGCGGCGCGGCCCCGGGCGCCCATCCGCTCGCAGTTGTCCGGCGAGAGCATGAGCCCCTCGAGCGCCCGCTGCAGCGCCCACCGGTCGCCGTACGGCACGACGACCCCGCAACCGATGGAGCGGACCAAGTCCGCGATCGTCGTGCCGTCGGACGTGAGGACCGGCTTCGAGCACATCATCGCCTCGAACACCTTGTTCGGGGCGGCGTAGCGGTTGTTCGGCACTTGCGGGTCGTAGAGGGCGGCGATAACGTGGGCGGCCGCTGTTTGACTCAGGACTTCCTCGTACGGGATTGTCCCGAGGAACATGCAAGCGGGCGACGTCTCAAGGTGGGGGAGCAACGCGTTCTCGTCCGGGCCGTGGCCGGCGACGATGAATTTGGCCCCGGTCGACTCGCAGGCCGCCAGGAGGTCCAGGAGTCCGCGGTCCTTCGCGATCATGCCGCCGTAGAAGACGGTGAAATCCGGCGCGGCGCGGACCCGGGGAGGCCGGTCCTGGGGGACGTTCATGATCTCGACGATCCGCCTGGGACGGGCGCCGCGGAATTGCGCCTGCCGGCGGAGGTCCGGCACGATGACGAGGTCGGCCCGCTCGATCATCCGCTGCTCCGCACTCGCGAGCCGCTCGCGGACCTTGGGAGGCACGTCGGCGGTGATCATGTCGGCGTAGAAGTCGAAGACGTCGTACACGAGCTTGGCGCCGGTGATCCGGGCCGCGGCCCGGGCCGCCCAGGCGGTGTCCAGGTCGATCGCATGGATGACGTCGGGACGGAGACGCGCCGCCTTTCGGAGGGCGAACCACTGCCATCGCGGCAGCCGGCGTGCGAGCCCTACCGTGCCTTCCGGCGCGGCGAGGCGGTATCGGTGGATCCGGATCCCGTCGCGGACCTCGTGCGTCGGGTACGAACGGGTCCGATCCCAGAGGATCGCGTGGACGTCGTATCCGCCGCGCGCCAGGGTCCCGGCTTCCTTCGCGAGCCTCGGTTCGATGCCCGCCGGGCTCTTCGACCGCAGAAAGACGACGCGCGTCACGGTCCGTCAACCCAGCGTCTCGTCGACGATCGATGCGATGCGTCGGGACGTCGTCCCGTTGCCGTACGGGTTGCGCCACCTCCGCGCGACCGCCATCTGCCGCCGGACGGCCGCGGCGACCCTCGTCGGCTCGGTCCCCGCGAGGACGTTCGCGTGGATTGAGAGGGTCTCCGGCCGCTCCGTGTTCTCCCGTAGCGTGACGCATGGCACCCGGAAGTAGCAGCCTTCTTCCTGGAGGCCGCCCGAATCCGTGAGGATCAACCCGGCGTCTTTCTCGAGGCGGAGCATGTCGAGGTACCCGGTCGGCTCGATCCGGCGTAGCGCCTCGATGGTCCGCGCGCGCTTCTCGAGTCCGAACCGCCGCAGGTTCTTCGCGGTGCGTGGATGGATCGGGAAGACGATCGGAAGGCTCGCGGCCTTCGCGGCCGCGTCGAAGGCACGTAACGCGCGCGCGAGGCGTTTCGAATCGTCGACGTTCTCCGCGCGGTGGAACGTCAGGAGGAGGTACTCCCGCGGGCGGAGGTCGAGCTTCTCCAAGACGTCGGAGCGCCGCAGGGCGAGCGCGATGTTCGCCCGCAACGCGTCGATCACGCTGTTCCCGACGACGGACACGCCTCGCCGGACGTTTTCCTGTCGCAGGTTGTCGCGCGCGGTGGGCGTCGGGGCGAAGAGGAGGTCGGATAGCTGGTCCGCGACGATCCGGTTGACCTCCTCCGGCATCGTCTTGTCGAACGAGCGGATGCCCGCCTCGACATGTCCGAGGACTCGCCCGAGTTTGTTCGCGAGGAGCGCGCCGGCCACGGTCGTGTTCGTGTCGCCGTGGACGAGGACGAGGTCCGCTCCCGCGGCGACGCCCGCGACGTGCCGCATCGTCGCCGCGACCTGCAGGTGCGGGGGCTGATCCTTCAGCGCGAACTGGTGATCCGGTTCGCGGAGCCGCATGTCCTCGAAGAAGATGCGGTCCATCAGGATGTCGTAGTGCTGCCCCGAGTGCACGAGGATGTGTTCGTGCGACAGCCGGTCCAGGGCCTTCACGACCGGGGCCATCTTGATGATCTCCGGCCGGGTCCCGATGATCGTGACGATGCGGCCCATGGACAGGACGCGCGAGTATTCGAGGGACGCTATTAAAGGTCGCCTCGAGACGGCGCAATCCCGAAACCATCATATCGAGACGGAGGTTACGAGCGACGTTGCTCCTCTCCGTCGTCACGACCGTCCGCAACGAAGCGCGGAACATCGCGGCGCTCCTCGACAGCCTCGTGACGCAGGAGCCGCCGTTCGAGGTCCTGGTGATCGACTCGGACAGCACGGACGCGACGCGGGACATCGTCCGCGGGTACGAGAAGAAGTACGACACGGTGCGGCTCTACGGCCAGGGGGGTACGCGCGGCCGGGGTCGCAACGTCGGGATCGCGAAAGCCCGGGGCGAGGCGGTCGCGTTCATCGACGGCGACGCGATCGCCAATCCGTTCTGGCTCAAGGAGATCCGCGAAGGCCTCGGTCAGTATGACGTCGTCGCGGGGCGCACGATCCAGATCGGGTACCGGCCCTTCGAGGAACTCGAGCGGGTCGAGCTGATCGTCGGAGGGACCGACGTCACGTATCCGTCGTCGAACCTCGCATACCGAAAGCGCGTGCTCACGGAGATCGGCGGGTTCGACGAGTGGTTCGTGACCGCCGAGGACATCGACCTGAACCTCCGCGCGGTCCGTGCGGGCCATCCGATTGGCTTCCGCGCGAACGCGGTCGTGTACCATCGGACGCGCGACTCGATCTTCGACTTCCTCCGGCAGGCGCTGTGGAACGGCGCGGGACGCAAGCAGCTCACGCTGAAGCACGGCGCCCTGTGGCGCCACTACCGCCCGCTCGAGATGGTGCGGCGGGAGGCGACGTTCTGGTCCCTGCTGCGCTTGAGCGCCGCCCTCCTCGGTTACGCCGGATACAAGTTCTTCGGCAAGCCCCTCCCCACGTGAGCGCAAACACTTATCCGGAATTTCCAGCATGGCGCGCCGATGCCCGAGGTTTCCGTCGTCATCCCGACGATGAACGAGGAGGCCTCGATCGGCGCAGTCCTCGAGGAGGTCCGGTCCGCCCTGAGGGGCTGGGACCTCGAGATTCTGACGGTCGACACGGAATCGCGGGACCGGACGAACGAGATCGCGCGGTCGAAGGGCGCGAGGGTCGTCGCACAGCCCCTTCGAGGGTACGGCCGCGCGTACAAGACGGGCTTCGCGCAGGCGGGCGGGACGTTCGTCGCGGCCCTCGACGCGGACTTGACGTACCCGGCGGATCGGTTCCCGGATTTCCTCGCGGCCCTGAAGGAGGATCGCGCGGATTTCGTCTCCGCGGATCGGATGAGCCACCTCCGGGACGATGCGATGACGGGCATGCACCGCGTCGGGAACTCGATCCTCAACACCGCGTTCCGGGTGCTGTATCGCCATCCGATCCGCGACTCCCAGTCCGGGATGTGGGCGTTCCGGCGGGAGATCCTGCCCCGTCTGCGGCTCATCCACGACGGCATGGCGTTCTCGGAGGAGCTCAAGCTCGAAGTGATCCACCGCGGATTCCGCCTCCTCGAGATCCCGATCGAGTACCGGCCGCGGGTCGGGGAGAAGAAGATCCGGAGCGTGGACGACGCGACTCGCAACCTCGTGTGGCTCGCCCGGAAGCGGTTCGGCTGGACGCCTGCGGCGGGCTGATCACTCTTCGAGGACCTCGCGGAGCTTCTCCCACTCCTTCAGGAAGCGCCGCGCGTCGAAGCTCCCGTCCACGTAGCGGCTCAGGGCCTTGTGGAACCCGGAGTCCAGCTCGGAGCACAGCAGCTCGGACGCCTCCCAGTGTTCCATGGACTTCCACGGCCACGCGCCCTCCAGGTCGATGTAGTGGGTCCCCCGGTCCTCCCATGCCACACGGATGCTCCCGAACTCGATCGCGAGCTCGTACACGAGACGTCCGATGAGGATGGACTCCTCGGGCGCCATCGAGAGTTCGTCCCCTTTCCGCAACCGCCGCGGGTGCTGGATGCGGATCGCCGTCAGGCCCTCCGCCGCCGCGAGGGAGGCGTTCGTCTTGTCGAGCGTCAGGAAGAAAATCCCCTTCCGGAAGTCGATGCCCCGCAGGAACGCCTTGAACTGATCGCGGATCATGGAGTCCGCGTTCAGGATCGTCAGGCCGTCCGGCGAGAGGTGCAGCTGCTCCGGGTTCGTCGCGCCGACGACGAGGACGCTGAGCCCCTGGAATCCTTCCGTCCGCTTGAGCGTCGTGATCTCCTGCAACGCCCGATAGCCGCGTCGGCCCGCGTGGGAGAGGCGGTTCCCTTTCCGCATGTTCGCGGAGTTCTCGAGTTCCTTCATCACGACGCCCGGGATGACGAGGAGGATCCAGTTGACGCTCTCCCGGTACGGCCGCGGATGGATTCGGGAGAACTCGTCCAGGAGGTGCTCCCCGAGGATGCAAGCGTACAGCACGTTCGTGTCGATGCCAACGATGATGTCTTCGTATTCCGCGAGGCGTCGCGCGATCGCGCTCAGTCCGATCGGCTCGACGATGCCGGCGCTCAGCAGGGACGAGTTGAGCCAGTCGAGGTAGTCCGGATTGTTTTCGAGCACCTTGACCCGGTACTCCGTCGGCGACCCGACGATATCGACGATCGGGTACTCCTCCTTCGAACCCGGACCCAGGGACTTGACGGTCATCCGGTCGATGCGGCCTTTGATCGCCCCGAGCGCGAGCTGCATCGTCGGGAACTCCGCGATCTGTCCTTTCTCGAGGAGCTCGCGGAACGTCAACCTAGGCCTCCGCGAGGAGTCGGTCCACCATCCACTTCACGTCGAAGCGCTTGATGTCCTCGTACGTCTGCCCGAGGTTCACGAAGACGACCGGCTTGCCGATCGTCCTCGCCATCGATAGCGCCGCGCCGCCTTTCGCGTCCGCGTCGAGCTTCGTCAGCACGACCCCGTCCAGGCCGACGGCCTCGTGGAACTGCTTCGCCTGCTCGATCGCATCGTTGCCGGCGAGGGCGTCTCCGATGTACAGGACCAGGTTCGGGTTCGTCACGCGTTTGAGCTTCTTCATCTGGTCCATCAGGTTCTGGTTCGTCTGCATGCGGCCCGCGGTGTCGATGAGGACGACGTCCTTCGAGCGCGCGCGGGCATGCTCGACCGCGTCGAACGCGACGGCCGCGGGGTCCGCTCCCGCCTTGTGCTTGATCAGCTTGAATCCAACGGACTCCGCGTGCTTCTCGAGCTGCTCGATGGCCCCCGCGCGGAACGTGTCCGCGGCGGCAACGACGCACGTGTAGCCCTTCCTCTGGATGTGGTACGCGAGCTTCGCGATCGTGGTCGTCTTCCCCGTCCCGTTGACTCCCACAAACATGACGACGAACGGCCGCGGGCCCTTCTCGATGAGGCCGAAGAAGTCGATGGGCGGGACGCTCAGGACGTGCGTGATCGCGTCACGGAGGGCGGCCGTCACGGCGTCGGCGAGGGACGCGTCCCGCGCCACCCGTCTGCCCTTCAGGTCGTCGGCGAGACGGTCCACGATCTCCTTCGCCACGGGGAACGCGACGTCCGATTCCAGGAGCGCCATTTCGAGGTCGTACAGGATTTCCTCGAGCTTCTCTTCTTTGATCTTCCGTCCCGATTCGCCAATGGCGGCGGGGGCGACCTCCGCGTCCGCTTTCTCCTTCCAGCCGGCGAGCCGCTCCCGGAGCCCCTTGAACATCTAGCTCCGCTCGCCCGGTGCGGCTTGCCCCTGCAGCCGGTCGTACAGGTCCTGCACCGCCTCGCCCTGGGCCTCCGCGCGCCGCTGGAGGTCCGCGAGGCGCTGGCCGACCGCATTCGCCGCGTTCGTGATCGACTGGATGCGCGCGTCGAGCCGCTCGATCTGTTTTGCGATGTCGTCGTAGACCAGGAGCTCCGAGCCGATCGACACGAACGCCTTCGTGACGTCTCTCGACTCCGCGACGAGGAACGAATTCGCACCGACGGGCACGAGGACCTCCGCACCGTTCCCCGCTTCCTGGTACCGGGCGAGGGTCTCCCGCGCGCGCATGTGCTCCTCGAGCGAGATCCGGATGATCGACTGCTGCTGACCGAGCGCCTCGATCTGTTCGCGGAACTGGTCGAGAACCGCCATGCCCCGGCGCAGGTCGGCCTCGGAGCCGCTCACGGTCCCGCCTCGACCGCGTACCGGACGGCATGGTCCGTGAGGCCCTCGACGGGGACCTCCTCGACCGCCCGGATCTCGATGTACTTGCGGGGCACGCCGTGCTGGCTGCCGAGGACCGACAGGAGCTTCTCCCGCGCCGCCGCCTCGTCCGCAGCGGCGATTTCCTTCGCGTACGGCTGCCACGCGCGGCCCATGCGGAAGCGGCCGCTAATCCGAAATGCCTTCATGGAGCGCCGTGGCAAGGAGCCCGGCTACTTAAAAACTTGCGGCGCTCAGCGCGATGCCGTCTCGGCGATCGCGGATTTGAAGTGCTCGACAACGTCCTCTGCGATCTTCCGCGTGATGCCGCGTACGACCATGAGGTCCTTCGCGCTCGCCTTCGCGAAGTCGTCCGGTGTCGTGAAGCCCGCGTCGACGAGCGCCTTCGCCCGCACCTGTCCGACCCCTCTGATCTTGCGGAGTTCGTCCAGGACCTCGGTCGGGGCGGTCCTTGCGGCCTCGAGTTCGAGGATGTGCCGCTGGATCCCTTCGTCGCCCGGGCTGAGCTTGAGCGCCTCCGTATACGCCCGCATGGCGTCGTCTTCCCGGCCCATTTTCGCGAGGACCTCCCCTTGCGCGGCCCAGGCGTCCTCGTCGCCCGGGTAGAGCTGCGTGAGCCGGTCGAACGAGTCGACGGCGCCTTCGAGGTCGCCTTCCTCGAGGAGGATGTTCCCTCGGTTCAAGAGGGCGGACGCGTTGTTCGCCTGCACCCCGAGGACGAGGTCGAGGCAGTTCAGTGCTTCCTGGGGCTTGCCGCTGCGCCGATAGGCGACCGCCTTGCCGATCAACGCGTTCACGTTGCTCGGATCGACCTCGAGGATTTCGTCGAACAGGTTCAACGCCGCCGGATAGTTCCCGTTCGCGCTCGCGATCAGGGCGCGGCTCAGGAGGCTCGGCACGTCCACGCGGGCTTCCTCGATCTTCTGGCGGAGGTTTCCGTTCGCCGGATCGATCGCCGCCGCCCCTTCGTAGGCGGCGAGCGCCTCGGGCCGACGTCCGAGGTTCGCGAGCGCGTCACCCCTCATCTCGAGGGTGAGCGCGTCGTTCGGCCGCACGCGGAGCAGGTTGTCGACGGCTTCGAGGCACTCCCGCCATCGGCGGTCGTCCGCCAGCATGCGACTGAGCCCTCGCAGGCCGTCGAGATTCTTCGCATCTTTCGACAGGAGTTGCTTGTACGTCTCGATCGCCTCGGGTCGGCGGTTCAGTCGCGCCAACGTCCTCGCGCGTCCGAGGATCGCGGGCGCGAATGTCGGATCGAGCCGCAAGGCCTCGTCGTACAGACCGAGAGCCGCTTCGTGCGCGTTCGCGCTCGCAAGCGCGTCCCCCTTGATCACGAGGCTGGCGGGCGTCTCCGGTTGCCGGACAGGAGGCCGGGGCACGGGCCGCGGGGCCTCTGCGCGGATCGCTGCCGCGGCGACGGCGACGGGGACGGGGGGCGGAGGAGGCGCGGTGCGCGGAGGCGGGGGCGGCGGGGCCGCCGCGAAGTTGAACGCCATCTCGGATTGCGGGCCCGGATTCGGACTCGGCATCGCGTTGGGAACGTACACGCGTTCGCCGGACTCCAGGCCGGGGGCAACGGAGAGGCTGGACGCCTTCGTGCGCTCGCGGATCGGTCGGAGGCCGACCCACCACCCGAGCTGCGCCGCTCCGTACAGGAAGAGGAGGAAGGGGACCGTCGAGAAGAGCGTGGAGACGAGCCCTTTCTGCAGGACGAACCGGACGTACGTCGCCCCGCCGGCGTCGTTCCGGAACACGAGGGACCAGTTCGCGAGGGCGGCCCACATCGTCGGCTCGACGTCGAGGGTCCTGGAATCCGGCGCGGCGAGGGAGGCCGACGAGACCGTGACGTTGTTCTTCAGGACGGTGATCGTCGCGGCGCCCACGGTGACGGTCACGACGGCGTGTGTCACGAACGAGACACCGAGCGCATCCGGGCTCGTGAATGAGACCGCCTCCGTGCCGCTTGGCCGGAGGGAGACCACCTGGGGCGGATCCGAGAACAGCGTCGAAGCCGCGGACGGCGTCACCGCGAGGAGCAGCACGACCGCGATGCCGAGCGAGAACCCCGCGGTGCGGAAGGCGCGGGTCATGGAGTACTTCGCCATCAGGTATCGCTGGCTGTCCCGCTGCGCATTCTTGATCTCGAGGTCCCGGAGGTACAGTCCGACGAACGTCGCGACGAGGCCCATGATCAGGGAGACCTCGATGATCCCGTTGACCGGCAGGAAGAAGGGCTTGAGGCTCGCGCCCTCGCCCCCGAGCCGCGCGGCGATCAGGACCACGGTGAGGGCGAGCAGGCCTGCGAATGCGGCCTTGCGGATGCGACGGATTCGCAGGAGACGGTCCGTTCCTTGAAGTCGATTCTGATACGCCAGCATGGAAGGCTCGGGCTGTCTTGTCCCAAGTCCCTCGCTAGCGGGATAGGGTTTTCGGCCCCATTCTCGGCCGGTATACTGGTGCGACGCAGATCGGGGCCAGCTTCGCACCGCCGGCAGTGAGGCATCGGCTGAACGCACGCTCGAAGCGGAGGTCAGGCCTCTGAGGCGATGGTCGCGAGTCCCCGGGCCGCGAGGAAGACGGCCAAGTACTGCGGAACGTCGTTCACTCCGGGAGACAAATTGAACGCCTCGTCTCGAATCTGCAGATTCATTTTGTTCTTGAGATTGACGCGGACGCGGTCATCGGTCCACGCGGTCGGAACCGCGTCGCGGAGGGGACGGAAATCGTCGATGGCGTCGCGGGTCAGGGGAATGACCTGCAATCCGGTCTTGCCGTGCAACGAGGACGGCATCCGGATGAGCCGTTTGATGTCCGAGGTGACGGGCTCGTCCGTCTCTCCGCGCTGCACGATGCCCTCGAGCGAGACGCCCGCGCGTTCGTCGAGGCGGATCTGCTGGACATCGACGACCAGACGAACCAACAGGTCTCGCGCCTTGTCCGGCAGCGCCTCGAGTTGGCCTTCACGAACACGATCGACGCCACGAATCGTCCGAGGCTTCGTTGCGCGGACCTTGAACAGGCTCTCGTAGAGCGATTCCGCCGCTCCGCGGTCGACGCCGTCGAAGGAGGTCATGAAGCCGACTGCGCCTTCCTGCCCCATCTTCTCAAATTGGACCATGAGTTCATCGATACCTCGTCCGATCTTCCCGGCCCACCCGGGCTCGCCGCGGCGCGGTCCGACAACTTTCTTCTTGACGCGGGTGTGCCCCTTGAATTCGGTCGCGTCGAAGGCGGATTCGCGGAAGGTCGCTTGAACGTCGAGCCCTTTCGCGGTGATCCAATCCACGATTTCCCGCCGCTCGTGGGATCCGAGGCTCCACACCCGCTCATCGAAAACGTGAATGTGGTACCCTCGACCTCCGGAGAAGACGAGTCGCATCGTGTTCTCGTCAAAGCCGAAGTCCGCGGCCAGGAAGTCGTCGTACAGGTGGAGGATCTTCAGGCGGATCGCCTCGAGCATCTCCGGGTACGACATCTTCGACGCGCTGGGCAAATGGTCCGCATCGAGATCGAAGATCAGGTCCGCTCCCAGCCAGCCCTTCTCCTCCATCGTCGGGGCGTCAGGCTTTTCGTAATACGCCGAGGAGTAGTACGCGTGAGCGGGCACGCGGTCCGTCAAGAAGGACCGCAAATCCTCGGGGCGCGAGAACCCGAGATGGCGCTGTACGATCCCCGGGGTCCAGAACATGAACCCGAATTCGCGCTTCGCGAAGCGGTCGGGCAGGATCGGCTTCGTCGATTCGTAGTA
>DASPXQ010000259.1:0-9260 GCA_035637195.1 Thermoplasmata archaeon
CTTCCTCATGCGTCTCCCTCCCCGTCATTCAGCGTTGATAGGCTCGTTGCAGCGCCGCGATGTCGAGTTTCTTCATCTTGAGCATGACTTCCATCACGCGCCCGGCCTTGGTTCGGTCCGGATCGGCAAGGAGCCGGTACAACATCGTCGGCACGATCTGCCACGAGAGGCCGAAGCGGTCCTTCACCCAGCCGCACTGTTCGGCCTCCGGGACGGCCGACAGGGCTTTCCAGTACCGATCCACCTCCGCCTGGTTCTCGCACGGGATCGTGAACGAGACGGCTTCGTTGAACTTGAAGTACGGTCCCCCATTCAGGCCGCTGAACTTCTGCCCCATCAACGTGAAGTCGACGGACAGGACGTCGCCCTTCTTCCCGCTCGGAAAGTCCACCGGCGCCGTGACGACGGTGTCAATCCGGGAGCCCGGAAACAAGGACGTGTAGAACTTCGCGGCTTCCACCGCTTGGCCATCGAACCAGAGGCACGGGACGATGCTCTCCTTGGCGGGCTTCGTGTCGCGGGTCGTCGGTTTCTTGCTGGTCGGCATGTGGATCGCTCCTTGTGAGTCCGGAGTGGCTACCCTGCCCCGGTTCTTATTCTTGCCGGCGGGTGGCTTGGGTCGTGACCCGTCTCACGTTCCCGAGTTCGCCCCTCGCCGTCGCGACAGCGCCCAACTGGCGAGGAGTCCGACGCCGGCGATTGTGACGCTTGCCGCCAAGAGCGTGCCGATGAAAGGCAGGAGGGCCACCGAGACCCCGAGGGAGATCCAGGGGAGAGCCCGCCGCATCCCGCGATCGTGGAGGAGCCGGATTCCGGCGACGGAGCCGATGACGTACGTGAGGATGGCGGCGCCACTGGCCATGAGGAACGCGGACACGAAGTCGACGTTCAAGACGTAGAACGCGAGGAGGCTCAGGAGGACCAGGACGATCAGGAAAACGAGGGCGTGGTGGGGGACCCCGGTCCGACGATCTACTGCGGCGAGCGCCCTCGGGAACACGCCGTCGCGCGCGGCCGCGTAGTAGACCCTCGCCATCCCTGCGACGTACGCGTTGACGGTCCCGAACGTCACGAAGACCGCGAGGAGGGCGACGAACATCCCGCCGTAGGCCCCGAAGGCGTCCGACAGCATCGCCGCAAAGGGAGTGGCACCTCCCCCGACGGTGTACGCGCCGGTGCCGACCGTGACGACGGCCACGGCGAGATAGAGGCCGCTGATCAGGAGGACGCTGATGACCACGCTGCGGTGGAAGTCCCGCTCCGGATTCCGGAATTCCTCCGCCACGTTCGAGGTGTTCTCGTACCCCAGGTACGACCACACGATGAGGGCGGCCGCGGTGCCGATTGACGCGATCCCGTTGGGGAGAAAGGGTGTGTAGTTGGCCGGCGCAATCCTCGGGGCAGACGCCACGACGGCAATCGCGAGGGCGGCCAGGATGGCGGCCACCGTGGCGAGCTGTACGCGCCCGGTGAAGCGGATCCCGATATGGTTGACGACGAACGCCGCGATGAGGATCGCTGCGGCGACGAGGTAGATGTCCAGTCGGGTCAGGGGGAAGACGAAAGTCAGGTACGAGGCCGCGGCCACCGTCGCCGCGGGGGCGCCCAACACCGCCCACGACAAGAAGAGCCAGGCGGTCGCCGCGCCCGCGCCAAGCCCGATGCCATCCCGTGCGAACGCGTAGATCCCACCCGACTCCGGCTTCCTCGCCGAGAGCTTCGCGAAGGTGTAGGCAAAGGGGTAGCTCGCGAGCGAGAGGAGCATCCACGAAACGATCGATGCAGGGCCCGCAATCCGGGCCGCAAGTCCGGGGATGACGAAGATGCCCGATCCGAGCAGCGAACTCACGTAGATGGCGACGGCGTGCCGGAGCGTGATCACGCGGTGCAGCGCCGGAGCGGGTCCGTCTCGCCCGTCGTGAATCGAGTCCATCCGGCCTCCTCGATCCCTCTCCTTCTGTGTCCCCCATCGGGGCGCTACGGCGTCGGGGCCTTCTCGGGCCGATAGTAGAGCAGGACGCCGCCCGATTTCAACGGCCTCGATTCGACAAGCCTCAGCTTGAGCCGCTCGGAGCTCTCTTTGAAGAGGGGATTTCCACCGCCGAGGACGACCGGGGCGAGGCAAAGGCGATACTCGTCAATCAAGCCGTTCCGCGTGAGGGTTGCAGAGAGATTCGCGCTGCCGAAGATGAACAGGTCCTTGCCGGATTGTTTCTTCAGTCTGGCTACTTCCTCCTCCGCGTTCCCTTTGACCAGTCTCGAATTGTTCCACTCGGCCTTTTCCATCGTCCTTGAGAAGACGATCTTAGGGACGCTGTTCATGAAATCGGCGATTTCGCCTTTCTCCTTCAGCCAGAATGACGCCATCCCCTGGTATGTTACGCGACCGAACAGGAGTGTGCCGATTGACTTCGACTGTTCAATGGAGAACCGCTCCAGTTCTTCTCCCCAAACCGAGTCATGCCAGTCGATGTCCCAGCTCTTCCGACCCTCGAAGAAGCCATCCAGCGTCACGAGATTCCACATGATCAGTTTTCTCACGCGAATCACCCGTCCTGGGTCGGTCCATCGCGTTTCGATTCTTGACGTTGCCGCTCGACCGGTGGGCCCGCGCGTCACCCTCCGAGCGGAGGGTAGAGATTGCGGACTTCCGCGATCCTTCGGGGGAGATCAACAAGCGGCGTGTGGTCGAGCTCGTGCTCAAGCCGGTCCAGGAGGGCATGCGTCGCGGGCGCGATCTGAACGGCCATCTGTGGCGCGAGCCGCGTGTGCGTCAAGCGCAGGCGCGTGCCTTCGGCTTCGGGTGCGAGCTCCCATCGGACGATGCTCCTCTCGCCGGTTGGGATGCCTTTTCGGGGCTCGATGTTGCGCTCGTGCTCGAAGACGCGCGGCGGGTCCCACGTTAGGATGCGTCCCGTCACGTGGACCTGCGCGCCGCCGCTCCAGAACTCGATGCGTCCGTCCTTCCGGCCCTCGATGATCGCCTTCGTCATGTACCAACGCTGCAGGTGCTCAGAGCCCGTGATCGCGTCCCACACGTCCTCGATCGGGTGACCGAGGTGCCGCTCGAACGAGAGCGTCGCCGAGCCGCCCTCGTACGACACCTTGCCGGCCCGCAATGCGAGGGCGGCGGTCATCGAGGTCTCTTCCGTTTCGCGCGCGCCTTTGCGTTCAGGTAGCGTTCGAGCGCGTCCAGGGTCTCTGGCCACATGGCCTGGTACTTCGCGACCCACTCATAAAGTTCTGCGAGTCCCTCCGGATTCAGTGTGTAGATCCTCTGCTGCGCCTTCGCCTCGACGTTCACGAGTCTCGCGTCGCGGAGCACCTTGAGGTGGCGCGACACGCCGGGCTGCGTGAGGTGCGAGAACCGCGCGGCGATCTCCCCGGCCTTCCGGCTGCCGCTCGCAAGGAGATCGAGGACCGCTCGGCGGGTCGGGTCCGAGATCGCGAAGTAGACGTCTCGCGTCACGGTGGTCCTCACCCGAACCTCTTCTCGAGCTCCGCGAAGAACGCCGTGGACAGCCGCGCGAAGTCGGCTTCGCTCAGCCGGATCTCGTCGCCCACTTTGAGCTTTAGCACGGACTTCTCCGGTGGCATTGACATCCCGGAACTCGCGGAGTTGGGCCACCCAGGCAGCCTGTCGACTTGCACCTTGCCTCGGTTGAGCAGGAGCGAGTTGCACAGGACGCGGACCTCGTTTAGCGGATTGCCATCCTTGCCCTCGATGCCCGTGAGCCGGTGCACGAACATGTAGTCCAAGAGGAGGACTTGGTTGTTGAAGAAACGAGCCTCGAATTCGCTGGAGGGCGCCTTGCCGACCTGGCTTCGGTACGCACGCAGGTCGGCTTCGACCCTCGCGCGACACGCTGCGATGTAGTCCTTCGGATACTTATTCATCCCGAGCATGGGATCAATCCTTCCACCGGTCCTTGGCTGGCTGCAGCAAAGAAAAATGGTTGCCGTCGGGATCCGTGAAGTTGGCATATACGCCGAAAGGCTCGTCCTTCGGCGCAGGCTCCTGGAACTTCACGCCGCGGGACCTGAAGAGATCGACGTCTTTGCGGCAGTCGTTCGTCCGGAGCACCCAGTGGTTCCCGCCGCTGTCCGCGTCCGGAGGCGTGCGCGGATCGACGACGTACCGTCCCTTCAGGAGGATGAACTCGAGCTCCAGGCCTTTGGGCGCGACGGTGAGCCAGCGGGGGCGGCCGGCTTGCTGGTAGTCCTGGCGCTTCTCGAAGCCAAGCCCCTCCATATAGAACTTCAGCGCCCGGTCCTGATTGCCGACGATGATCGGGACGTGGGTCGGCTTCTGGATGATGCGATCATCGTTCGGGGCCGCCTTGCCGTCGATGTTGGGCTGGAGCATCGTGAACAAGTTGCCGTCCGGATCCTTGAAGGATGCCGAGATGCCCCACGCTTGCTTCTGCGGCTCCTTGTACGCGCCGACGTGGAAGTCCACTCCGCGTGCCTTGAGCCTCTCGTAACCCTTGAGGCAGTCCTCCGTGAGGAACGCGATGTGGTTCCCCGCCGTGCCCGCTTCGGGACCTACGCCGATCTCGACCTTCTGTTTGCCTTGCGCGAGGATAAACTCGAGTTCCTCTCCCTTGGGCGCGACGGTGAGCCAGCGTGGGTTACCGGGCAGCTGGTAATCTGCACGCTTCTCGAAGCCGAGCGCCTCCGTGTAAAACTTCAGGGCTTTCTCCTGGTCGCTCACGACGATGGGCACGTGCGTCAGTTTCTCGATCATGGGTTTCGTCTCCAAGATCTGTATGACGTTCCGATTATCTAACCATTGGGTTATTCTTATCTCGCTGTGAGGCGTGGGTCGGGGATCCGGTGCCCCGCGGCGCCACGCCTTTCGAAACTGCCTAGTGGGCCTGATGGCATGTCCGGCCGTGCAGGGGAGAACATGGAGACGTGCACCTCCCGAGGCGCTCGCACGCGTTCGAGAGCTCTTACTCCGCCGAGGTGCCATTGAAGACATGGACCTGAAGAATCCCCATGAGGTCTGGCGCGTGCGAATCGAGAAGATCGTGTTCACCGGTTACCGAAGCGGCTCGATCTATTGCAATGGGGGTCGCCTCCCCGAGCTCTCCTTCCTCTACGAGTCGATTTCGAATCTTGTCGGCCAGGGTTGATCCGATTCACCTGGCCACCGCGCGGGGAGAGCAACCGGGTTGTTAGCCATTCGAAGGGAAGTAAGTGTCGACGGAATACCGATGCGGGGAGCAATCCTCAATCACGACGTCCAGTGCCCGTTCAATCGTGCTCCGCGCGGATACGACGTAGGTGGCCTCCGTACGGAAAAGGCCGTCGACGTAGAAGCGTACGACGACGGCCCCATCGCCGGTCCCCTCATTCGAGAGGGTCACGACGGCCCTCGCGATAAAGCTGATAGTCACCGGATCGCAGGAGGTCGTCTCGTACCGGACGCTCGTGAGTCGAATTCGCGGCTGCGGGACAAAGATTGCAGCGAGGACGACTGAGACGAGGGCGAGAATCACCAACATCGGGGTCACCCGGTCGGCCGCTCGTTTCTGGTCTCCTCCAGCACCCGGTCCCCCGAGGATGCGATGCCCTCCATCTACCTGACTTCTGAAGCCACAGACACCGAAAGCTTTTCCGTTTCGTCGCAGTGCCGACCGCATGAGCGATCGCGGTCCATTCCTCTGGATTTCGAGGCACTCGCCGCCCGCAGGGTTCACCGAGCCACCGCGAGGCGGGATGTGCGTGTGCGCGTTCCTGTTCGTCACCCGGGACGATCAAATCCTACTCGGGAAATACGCCGACGACCCGAAGTGGGAGGAGCTCGCCGGGCTGGACCAAGGCCGCCGGCGGACGAACGCGAACGGCTGGACGATTCCAGCGAGTCACCTCAGGTTTGGGGAGGATCCGCGGCAGACCGCTCGCCGGATCGGCGAGCAGATCCTCCTCATGCAAGGCGCGCAATACTCGGAACCGCGTACCGAAGTCGATGCGTACCCGTCCCAGTTCAGCCCTGGCGAGACGCACTACGACATCTGGTTCTTCGTCGACGCAGTGCCGCCGAGGACGTACGAGGCGCGGGCTCCGGCATGGTACCGCGAGATCGGATGGCATGATCCGCGGACCCTCGCAGCCAGCGGGTACGCCCGTGCCCACGAGGACGTCGTCGCTCGATGGCTCACGACCCGTTCCGATGGCACTCGTCACGCCGCCGAACGGAGCCGTTGACGTCCCATCGCCCGGGGCGCACTTGGCCTATCGGTACTTCTTGACCGCCGAGTTGTCCTCTTCGAAGGTCATCGCGAAATAGTCGAGCACGTTCTTGCGCACCGCGTTCTCCGTCATCCCCGGCGGCACGACGAATTCGCCCTCGACAACGACCTTCGTCTTGTTGCCCAGCGGGGTGTACGTGTGCGTGTGCTTCGAGCCCTTCATCGGCCCGGAGAGGTACTCCAGGTCGAAGCCCTTCGGCGGGTGATAGTCCAGCAGGAGCTTCTCCACGTTGAACGTCCCGTCGGGATTGCCGAGCTTCGCCTCGACCGTCATCGCGCTGCCTTTCTGATCCAAGACCTTCTGCACGACGAACGCCCCGTGCTGATGGGCGTTGTTGTCCTGGATGTACTTCCATAGCTTGTCGATCGGCGCGTCGAACACTCCGTCGTCTCGTATGTGGACCATGTGGGCGTCCTCGGGCGGTCGAAGACGCACCGCCTAGATAAGGGTGTCCCGCTACCGGAATCTCGGTCGGCCCAGACCGCCGAGGGAACCGTCCAAAGAGCTATGGGACCTTGCCATCTTTCGCGTTCGCGATGGCATCCGTCGAGATCATCGTGTTGATCCCTGAGAGCACTCGCAAGCGGAAGGGAGGGGCGACGCTCGCCCACTCCGACTCCGACGCGATCGCACACGCCCTTTCCGACTCTTTGCGCGAGCGCTTGGAGGGACTCCGCGACGAGGTCGCCGCCAAGAGCCCGCGAGGCGCGGTCGACTCCGGGGGCCTACTGCCCGCGTACCAACGGTTCGATGGGAACATGTACCGCTACATCCTGGACGATGCCTGGGAGAGCCGCGTGCCGACCGTGGAGGTGGTCATCGCGTCGGGCCTCCGCGGGCTCATTGCCTCCCGGGACCCGATTCCCAAGTACTCCCATTCGATGGCGGAGCCGATGCCGCCGTTCGGGAAGCTGAACCGCTGGTGGCACGATCATGGGCTCCCGGACATCCTCGCCGCATATGTGCGCGCGGTCCGGCCGGAGACGGTTGTGGACCTCCTCTCCCTCGAGTACCGTGAATCCGTCACGGGCTACGCGGCCGGCCTGGGAGGCATCCCGGTGAAGACGATCGATTTCCCGGGGATGGGGCGCGCCAGCCAACCGCGGCGCGGCGAGAAGGTCGCGGAAATCCTGCGGAGCGGAAAGGCGTAGCGGCTATCGCGCCGCCGATTTCGGTCGGAGCGCCTCCTGCGCCGCAAGCCGGTAGTCTGCTCGCTCTTCAAGGAGGAACCGGGTGAGGTGGCTCGGATCGAGGGTTCGGTCCGCGTAATCCAGGAACTCGATTGCCGACTGCGGGTCCCCGCGCGCAAGGGATCGCGCCGCGAGGCTCGCTAGGTAGTGCGACTTCTTCTTCGAGAGATCGGCTCGCCGCGGCGCAAGTGCAACGAGTTCCCGCAAGGACGGCCAGAAGGCGTCGAGGTCGCCCCGCCGGAACACCGGGTCAATCGCCTTGACGCGGTCGACGAACTCCTGTCGTTCGTCCCGGGCCACGGGGCCCGATGGCGCCCGCGGGATTATCCCTTTTCGATATTCTGCGCCTTCTCTCTCCGATGGCGGACGACCTCCTCTCCGAGCGCCTGGAACACCGCCTCGACGTTCTCGCCGGTCGTCGCGGACGTGAAGAAGCACTCGGCCGCGTGGGCCTTCGCGAACCCCAACGCGTCCTCGGACCGAATCTGGCGTTCGCCGCCCAAGTCCCATTTGTTGACAGCGATTACCGCCGGGCCCTCCACAGCCGCCTCCCTCACGCTCCGCATGAGCCTGTCCAACTCCTGCAGGGTCTGCATTCGGGTGGAATCGCATACGGCGAGGATTGCCGACGTCCCGCGGACGAGGGCACTCTCCCGTTTCGTCAGCGCCCGAGGGTTGATGGTCCAAAGAATCAGGTCGATGAAGGTGCCGTCCCGAAGGCACACCGGCAGCACGATTTCTTTCTTCGACACTTTCGCGCCGAGGGTCGTGACGAACCGGTCGCTGACCGGGTCGAATGCGGAGCGGTGCACGAGGCTTCGCTTTCCGACCGCGGTCCCTCCGACAACGACGACTTTCGCCTTGTCCCGGCCGGCCTCCACCAGGATAGTACCCGATGACGGAGCAAAAAATGGTCGACTCTCATTCGCGACCGTGATAGTTATTCGTCGGGGCGTGCGAGAAGCTTTTATTCCGCACGCGCCTTCGGTCCTCCTTGAGGGTGAGAAGGATGAGGGCGCTTCCGTTCGCCGTCTTGGCGGGCGTCGTGTTCGTGGTACTTTCGACGGGATCGGCCGCGGCCGAGTACCGATATCGCCTGGACCTGATCGGCTCGAACGGCCTCATGGTCGGGTCGCAGACGTCGGATATCGACGTCGACCCGGAGCGAGACGTTGCCTATCTTGGGTCATATGTCGATCTTGGGGTGTCCGTGGTCGACCTCCGCGATCGCGCCAACCCCGTCGTCGTGAAGATTCTGAGCACGGACTACGTCGGTGCGGACGACCGGATCGCATCGTCGGATTCGGCGGATGTCGACATCCACGGGAACCTCCTGGCGGTCGCGAGCCAAGTCTTCGGCGACGGAGCGTTCGCGGGCGTGAGCCTCTACGACATCTCGAACCCATTCGATCCCGTTTTCCAGGGCCAGGTGTCGACGGGCGGAGCCCACGACGTGCAGATCGATCCGGGCTGGCCCGATCGACCCTACGTCTACGCCGCGAACATGGAATCCGACGATCCGGCCCACGCTCACCACGCGAGCATCATCGACGCCTCGGATCCCGCCCATCCCTTCATCGTCGCGGACTACGTATCTCCGGAGCCGCAGGGGGAGGATGGCCTCTCCTTCAACAGCGCGCACGATCTGACGCTCCTCGTCCACCCCTCGACGGGCCGCGTGCTGCTCTACGTCGCGTATTGGGACTCGGGCCTGCGCATCGTCGACGTCACGGACCCGACGGATCCGCAGGAGATCGGATCCCTCGACTACACCCCGACGGTGACGTCCCGCGGCTTGGTCGACACCTGCTG
>DASPXQ010000260.1:0-11202 GCA_035637195.1 Thermoplasmata archaeon
GAGCTGTTCTGGCAGCTCACCGGCCAAGCGGGCAAGCGGCAGATCCCGCACGAGGTCCGCACCGGGGTGTCGCAGGCGTGGGGCGACCTCATGCAGTACGGCTGCGTGGTGGTGATGCGGGCATGACCTCGCGCGTCGCGAAATGGCCCGGGGTCGAGCTGAGCGCCGCCGACCTGCTCGAGGGAAAGGTCACGCAGACGCGCTTTCGGCCCGACGCCAAGTACGCGTGGTCCGCGGGCGAGGCGATCTCCCGGTTCCTCGAAGAGCTGCAAGCCGGACGTCTGATCGCGCGGACCTGTCATCGCTGCGAACGCATCTTGTTCCCGCCGCGGATGTTCTGCGAGGAATGCTTCCGGCCGACGGATGCGTGGACGTACATCCGCGATACGGGGACGATCGAGACGTACTCCGTCTCGTACCTCGACACGGACGCGAAGCGGATCTCGGAACCGATCCTCGTCGGCGTCGTGAGCCTCGACGGCGCCTCCCCGAAGATGGGGATGATGCACTACTTCGGCGAGATGACGAAAGACGAGATCCGGATCGGCATGCGGGTGCGGGCCGTCTGGAGGCCCGCGGAGGAGCGGAAGGGGAGTGTCCTCGACATCCGCTACTTCCGGCCGCTGCGGGAGGAGGAGCGATGACGTTCCTCGAGCGGACGACGGACGCCCGGCGGTACCGGGCGTGGGAGGGGAACATGGAGGCCGACTACATCTACACGTCCGGCCTCGCCGGGGAACGGTTCTTCGTCGCGCTTCGGGACGAAGGCCGCCTCCTCGCCGCTCGGTGCACCGCGTGCGGCCTCGACTATCTCCCGCCGCGGATTTTCTGCGAGCGGTGCTTCGCAGAGCTCACGGAGTTCGTTCCCACCGCGCCCGAGGGCCAGATCGCCTCCGTCACGGTCGCCCACGTGGACCGCACCGGGGTCCGCGCATCGCCGCCACAGGTCTGGGCGTTCGTCACGTTCAAGGGGGTCCGCGGTGGGCTGCTCCACCGCCTCCTGGCGACCCCGGACACCGCCCGGCCGGGGATGCGCGTCCGCATCCGGCTCCGACCGCGGGAGGCGCGGACCGGGACGATCGCGGACATCGAGGGGTTCGAGCCCGCCCGTTACGGAAAATGAAAACCAGCCCGACGGCTTGATAACCCCCTCCTGGCTATCAACGGCTAGCATGCTGCGGAGGCCCTCGATAGACCCGGAGTCGAAGACCTACAAGTTCAAGATCTGCCTGGTCGGGGAAGAGGGCGTCGGAAAGACGAGCCTCATCCACCGCTTCGTGTCCGGCGCGTTCGACGAATCGTACATCCGCACCCTCGGCGCCGTCGTGTCGAAGAAGACGGTCGCCTTGGGATCGGTGCAAGGCCGCCCGGTCCAAGTCGACATGATGATCCTGGACATCATGGGCAAGCGCACGTTCCTGCAGCTCTTCAAGGAAGCCTACTTCCACGGCGCGAAAGGCGTCCTGGCGGTGTTCGACACCACGCGGGTCGCGTCCCTGCGCGACCTGACGAAGTGGATCGACGGCGTGCGAGACTCCGTCGGCCCGATCCCGACGTACGCGCTCGGCAACAAGACGGACCTGACCCACCGGCGCGAGACGACGCCGGAGGAAGCATCGTCCATCCTACGGTCGTACGAGTGCCCGATCCTCTATACGTCCGCGAAGTCGGGCGACAACGTCGAGCAGGCGTTCCAAGGCCTCGCGAAGACGATCGTCGAGTCGAGCGTCACGGAGTAGCGGCGCAATCATCTTATAGGCACCGGCGTTTGAAACCACCCGAGGGTTTCATGCGGAACGGGGACGAGCGCCGCTCTCTCGAGAAAGAACGGAAGCGATGGGAGGAGACGACGCTCAAGGATGCCCTCAAGGTCCTCCCGGAGCGCCGCAAAGAGTTCCTGACGACCTCGAGCCGCACAATCAAGAGGATCTATACGCCCCTCGACGGGACCGACAAGCCGTCCGCCGAACGTCTCGGCGCGGCCGGCGAGTTCCCCTTCACCCGCGGCATCCACCCCACGATGTATCGAGGCCGCCTCTGGACGATGCGGATGTTCGCCGGCTACGGGAGCGCCGAGGACACGAACACGCGGTTCAAGTACCTCATCGCGCACGGCGAGACGGGCCTGAGCGTCGCGTTCGACATGCCCACGCTGTACGGGTACGACACGGACGACGCGGAGGCGAAAGGCGAGTTCGGGACGTGCGGCGTGGCGGTCTCGTCCCTCGAGGACATGAAGATCCTGTTCGACGGGATTGACGTCGCCGACGTGAGCACGTCGATGACGATCAATTCGCCGGCGAGCGTGATCTGGGCGATGTACCTCGCGATGGCCGAGGAACGCGGTGCGTCGTGGTCCACGCTCCGCGGCACGATCCAGAACGACATCCTGAAGGAGTACCAGGCGCAGAAGGAGTGGATCTTCCCGCCCGAGCCCTCGATGCGGCTCGTCGTCGACACGTTCGAGTTCGGTTCCGCGAAGGTGCCGCAGTGGAACACGATCTCGATCAGCGGGTACCACATCCGCGAGGCGGGCGCCACCGCGGCGCAGGAGCTCGCCTTCACCCTCGCGAACGGCATCGAGTACGTGAGGTGGGGGATCGACCGTGGCTTGGCGGTCGACGACTTCGCGCCCCGCCTGTCGTTCTTCTTCAACGCGCACAACGACCTCTTCGAGGAGCTCGCGAAGTACCGGGCCGCCCGGCGGATCTGGGCGCGGGAGATGCGCGACACCTTCGGCGCGAAGAATCCGCGCTCGTGGCTCTTGCGGTTCCACACGCAGACGGCCGGCGTGAGCCTGACGGCCCAACAGCCGGAGGTCAACATCGTGCGCACGACGGTGCAGGCCCTCGCCGCGGTTCTCGGCGGCACGCAGTCGTTGCACACGAACGCGTACGACGAGGCGTACCAGGTGCCGAACGAGAAAGCCGCGCGGATCGCCCTCCGGACGCAGCAGATCCTGGCGCACGAGAGCGGCGTCGCGAACACGGTCGACCCGCTCGGCGGGTCGTACTTCCTCGAGGCCCTCACGGACGAGCTCGAGGAGGACGCGTACCGCTACTTCGATCGCATCTCCGGCCTCGGCGGTGTCATCCCGGCGATCCGCAAAGGGTTCTTCCAGCAGGAGATCGCGAACTCCGCGTACCGCTACCAGCGGGAAATCGAGGACGGGGAGCGAACGATCGTCGGCGTCAACGACTTCACCGTCGACGAGCAGTCCGAGGTCGAGCCGCTGCGCGTCTCCGAGGCGTCGTTCCGAGGACAACTCGAGCGGCTCCGCCGGATCCGACGCCTTCGGGACGCCAAGAAGCATTCCGGCGCGCTGGACCGTCTCCGCACGGCGTGCGAAGGCGACGACAACACGATGCCGGTGATCCTCGAGGCCGTGCGCGCGAAGGCGACGCTCGGCGAGATCTGCGACGTGATGCGCGAGGTCTTCGGCGTCTGGGAGGAACCGCTGCTCTACTGAGGATGCGCCATGCCGAAGAAGATCCGCGTGCTCATCGCGAAGCCCGGCCTGGATGGGCATGACCGCGGCGCCAAGGTCGTCGCGCGCGCGTTGCGGGACGCCGGGATGGAGGTCATCTACACCGGCCTGCGGCAGACGCCGGAGGACATCGTCGAAGCCGCGATCCAAGAGGACGTCGACGCGATTGGCCTCTCGTCGCTGAGCGGCGCCCACATGACCCTATTCCCGGCCGTCGTCCAGCTACTCCGGAAGCGGAAGGCGGGCGACATCATCGTGGTGGCGGGAGGGATTATCCCGGAAGAGGACGTCCCGAAGCTGAAGAAGGCGGGCATCCGGATGGTCTTCGGGCCGGGGACGCCGTTGGCCGAGATCGTCGCGTTCTTCGAGAAGGCGAGCAAAGGTGCGTGAGGCGGTGACCCGCCGGAGCGCGTCCCCGCCACGACCGCGGGACTCGGTCCCCGAGCTGGTCCGGGCCCTCCTCCGCGGGGACAAACGGGCGGCGGGAAAGATCATCTCGCTCATCGAGGACGACGAGGCCGAGGCCGTCGAAGCCGTCGCGCGGACCTTTCCGCACACGGGCCGCGCCCATGTCGTCGGGTTCACGGGCCCGCCGGGAGCGGGGAAGAGTTCGCTGATCAACCGCCTGGTCCGCACGTTCCGCGCGCAGGACAAGACGGTCGGCGTTGTGGCGGTCGATCCGACCTCCCCGTATTCGGGCGGCGCGGTGCTGGGCGACCGCATCCGAATGGCCGACACGGGCGTCGATCCGGGCGTCTTCATCCGATCCATGGCGACGCGCGGGCACGCGGGTGGGCTCGCCCTCGCGACCTTCGATGCCGTCCGGGTGCTCGACGCACTCGGCATGGACGTGGTGTTCGTCGAGACGGTCGGCGCGGGACAGAGCGAGGTGGAGATCGCGACCCGCGCGCACACGACGGTCGTCGTCGAGATGCCACTGACCGGCGACGTGGTCCAGACGATGAAGGCAGGGATCCTGGAGATCGGCGACGTGTACGTCGTGAACAAGGTGGACCTGGGCAACGACGACGTCCTCGTCGCGAACCTGAAGTTCCAGCTGGAGGCCCGCGACGGTTGGACCCCGCCGATCGTCCGCACGATCGCGACCGACGGCCGCGGAATCGATGAACTCGTCGACGCCCTCATGCGGCATGTGGAGTTCCTCGACCGCACGGGCCTTCGGCGAAAGCGCGAAGTGGCCCGGGCTCGGCTCGAGATCCTGGAGAACGCGCAACGATCGCTTGCCCGCCAGGTCGAGGACACGTCCCGGTCGGGCGCGGCCTTTGACCGACTCTCGCAGGATGTCGCTGATCGCCGGATCGACCCGCACGCCGCGGCCGTGCAGCTCCTGAAGCCGCCGCGAAAGGCCCGATAGGGAGTCCGGAGACGCTCGGGGTGGGATTTGAACCCACGGTCTGCGACTTAGGAGGTCGCTGCCTTGTCCATGCTGGGCCACCCGAGCGCGGCAACGAGGTCTTGGCCCGCCATTAAAGCTTCGGCCTCCATGAACCGGTGCCGTGGATTATTCGATGTAGACCGCGTTTCGGCGCGGAGACTAGAGTTCCTCGGGCGCCTTCTCCGCCGACCGCGGTTCCTCTTCCTTCGGGGCCTCGGCGGGCGCCTTCGCTTTCGTCGCGGTCGCCTTCTTTCTTGCCTTCTTCGGAGGCGGGACCTCCGCGGGCTTCGCCTTCGCTTCGGCCGTCGCGGCCTCGGCCGTCGGCTCGGCGGGCTTCGGTTCTTTCTTCTCGTACTCTTCGAGGAACCGGATCGTCTTGAGCTCGGAGAGCTCCCGGAGGTCGGCGACGACGCGGAACTTCGAGACGAACCACTTCTCGTCCGTCTTGCAGACGTCCGGCAGCTGGATCTCGGCGGTGCCGTCCTTCAAGTGGATCTTGAACTGATCACCGAGCCCGTAGTCCATGTCGAGGACGGCCCGCATCCGTTCCTCGGGCGTCTTCGCCTTTCGCGTCACTCGGAAGACGTACTTCAACGTCTTGCCCGCGAGCGGGTTGTTGAAGTCGACGCGGACCCGGCCCGCGCTGACCGCCGTGACGATGCCGTGCTTCCCGGTGATGGAGACCTCCATCCCGACTTCCGGGTCGATCTCCTGCCGGAGGAACTCCCGTTCCGTCCGAAGCTCGACGAGCCTCGGATCCCGCGCCCCCGCGCCCTTCTCCGGAGGGATCAGGACCTCCTTCGGTTCGCCGGGCTTCGCCTCGCGGAGGGCTTGCTCGAGGCCTTCGAAGAGTCGACCGCGGCCGACGACGACGGGGACTTCCATGTAGACTTTCTTCTCGTCGAACTTGCCCTCCTTCTTCGCGACCTCGTCATGGGTCGTGTCGAAGAGGGTCTGGGTCCCGTTCGGGTTGATCGTCCAGGCGTCGTATTCGAGCCAGACGATGTCTCCCTTCTCAATCGTCTCGGAAACCAACCGCTCACCGCAGGATTGGTTCGGAAGGGACGCACTCGCTTAAACCTTGCGGGGGCGCGGTGTCGACGCGCCCCTCACTTGTTCATCCCGATTGCAACGGAGATCCGTTTGTATCGATTCCGGATCGTGACCTCGGTCACGCCGGCGACCTCGGCGACCTCTTTCTGCGTGCACGGCTTGTTCGAGAGGATCGCGGCGATGTAGATCGTCGCGGCCGCGACGCCGCTCGGCGCGACGCCCGATGCGAGCTCGTCCTTCTCAACCTTGTCGAGGATCTCCTTCGCCTTCCGCTGCACGTCCATCTCCAGGTTCAGGCGGTTGCAGAACCGCGCGATGTAGTCCCGCGGGCTCTGCGGGAGCAGCTTCAGCCCAAGTTCCCGGACGAGCGTCCGGTAGGTCCGGCCGATCGACTTTCGATCGACGCTCGACTTCGACGCGATCTCGTCGAGCGTCCGCGGCACCCCGCATTGCCGACACGACGCGTAGAGGGTCGCGGAGACGACCTCGTCGATGGAGCGCCCGCGGACGAGGTTCTTCGTCGACGCCCGGCGGTACAGGACCGCCGCGCTCTCGCGGACGTGACGCGGGAGGCCCATCTTCGACGCCATCGTGTTGATCTCCGTCAGGCCCTGCGCCAGGGACCGCTCCCCGCTCTTCGACGTTCGGATGCGGTGCTGCCACTTCCTCAGGCGATAGATCTGCGCCCTCGACTTGTGCGGGATCTGCCGGCCGTAGGCGTCCTTGTTCCGCCACCCGATCGACGTGGAGAGGCCCTTGTCGTGGGCCATGATCGTGCTCGGCGGCCCGGCGCGCTCGCGGGACTCCCGTTGTTCGGAGTCGAAGGCCCGCCACTCCGGGCCCTCGTCGATGATCATGTCGTCCAGGACAAGCCCACAGTCCTCGCAAACGATCTCGGCCCGTTCGTAGTCGCGCACCAGGTGGTCGCCCCGGCACTCCGGGCACTGGGTTGTAATCTCCACTTCCCGCACTCTATCAAGTCCTCCCCCAGGAAGAATACTGCAATCCCTACGTGACAGGATTTATATAACCCTTCCTTACGAGCGGCTCGGGATTTTCGCTCGCGAGGCGGACACATCCTCTCCCTAAGATACGCCCCGCGCGGGCACGAATTCCATCCGAATCTACGGCCGGAATTCGACGGACTCGCCGTTCCGCAACATGCGCCAGCGACCGGGTAGCGTCGGCAGGACTTCCGAGCACACGACCCGCATGTCCTCCGTGCCGGTCTCGTGGAGCGTGTAGTACGGCACGCACGCGCGGGCGTCGCGATGGGCGATCAACCGGTTGCCATCGAGCATCAGGAACGTATACGACTCGACCTTCCGGGGGAAGCGCTCGTCGACGCCCGCCTTCGCCTTCGCAATCGCCTGCTTCAACTCCGGGAGCGGGCGCATCTCGGTGCCCATCGACTCGACGAACCGGTCGAAGATGAACTGCGAATCGATCTGGCCGTCCTGCACCCCGAAGTCCGTGATCTCGCCGTCGTGGGCGAAGAACACGCTCCGGCCGTCGACCTCGCGCCGGAACGGGTGGCAGTAGCGTTCCTGGATCGTGTCCCGCTTCGACGCGTATCGCAGGTGGGCCACGAGGACCAGTGGCGGGCTGCACGTGCGGACCATCTGGCGGACCGCCTCCTCGTACTTCGGATCCGCCGTCGCCTTCACGGGGCTGCGCACGTAGAACTCGCCCTCCTGCGCCACGCAGGCAATGCCCCAGCCGTCCGGGTGGCCCGACTTCGGGTTGGGTTGCGGGCATCCGAAGTCCCGGAAGTTCCGGCCCGTGTCCGCGAGCTGCCGGAACGCGAGGAGCGTGTCCGCCGGCACGGGCTTCCGGCTCACGACCGCGAGCATCCGGCACATGTCAGCCCAGCTTGTAGCCGATCTTGCGGAGGAACGCGATCCGCTCCGCGCGGTCCTTCTCCGTCTCGACGCCCTTCGCCCTCTCGCCGTCGACCACGCCGAGGACGCCGCGACCCCGGGCCGTCTTCGCCACGATCACCTCGACCGGGTTCGCCGTCGCCGCGAAGATCGTCACGATCTCGGGCACGTCCCGGAGCGCGCCGAGGACGTTGATCGGGTAGGCGTCCTTCAGGAAGACGACGAAGAAATGCCCGGCGCCGACGGCCAACGCATTCCTCGCCGCCAGGTCCTTCAGTCGGGGATCGTTCCCTTCCGTGCGGACGAGGCACGGCCCGGACGCCTCACAGAACGCGACCCCGAAGCGGATGCCCGGGACGGACCCGACGAGGGCCTCGTGGACGTCCTCTGCGGTCTTGATGAAGTGCGTCTGACCGAGGATGACGTTCAGCCCGTCCGGGTTCTCGATCGGGACGAGCTCCGTGTCCACCGGCATCGTCGATGTATCGACCCGGGCCGATTAAAGTCTTGTTCCGCGGTCCGTGGACGTACATTACGTGCACGCGGAAGGGAGACGGACCCGGCCCCCATGGGCCGCGCATGACGCGCATCAAGGGGCTCTGGGCCGTCCTGTTCGAGGTCGAGGACGCCGATGTGAGGGAGGACCTCACCCTCGTCGCGACGGCGATCCAGGTGCACTTCGTGAACCGCGTGACCCGGGAGCGGGCCGTCGTGGAATTCATGGCGATCCGGTTCCGATGGCCCGCGTCGCGCACCCGGAAGCGACTGCAAGGGCTGGTGGATCTCGGCGTCCTGCGGTGTTCGCGGGATCTGGCGGACAACTGGACGAGGGTCTACGAGGTCGTCGACCGTCCGCACGTCCCGGCCGCGTTCGCCTTCGAGATGGCCGGCTGAACGCGCCTACGGACCGGGCCGCGTGGTCGCCTTCCGAAGGCGTTCGAGGAATCCGGACGACCGGAGCGGCTGGTAGCTGAGCATCAAGAAATCCGAGGCGACGAGCACGAAGATCTCCCGCGGGACCGTCCGCACCGACCGGTGTCGGATCGCGACGACCTCTCCGTCCGGATGGAATTCGAACGGGAACCCCATCTTTCGGCCCGAGGCCACGAGCCGCCGCACCGCGCTGTTGGGCCGACCGGCGATCGACTTGTGGAGGGTGCCATTCGGCGGCCGGACGAAGGCGTACGCGACGACCTCCGGGGGATCCGCGACGCCGGGGAGCACGTCCTCTCGGAGGGCGAAGCCGAACGTGAACCCGGCCCGCGCGTTCCGACGGACGCGGGAGAAGCGGTAGCCCACGAACCCGCGGTTCGCGATCCGCGTGCGGCGGAAGTTCTCCATCGGCCATCGCAGCGGCCGGTGGATCCGCTGGAACGTGGCGGCGATCTCGTCCCGCCGATCCGTCGCCATCAGTCTGCCGGAGTTCGTGGAAGGCCATAAGCCCTCGGTCGTCCGCGGCTTCTTGTACCGGCCCGTCACTCCGCGGGCGGATGGAGCGCCGGTGGGCCTCGCTGACGCTCGTCGTCGGGCTCGCGGCATGGGCTTTCACGGTCGCGACGTTCCTCGTCGACTTCGGCGACCACGATCTCGCCGAGGGGTTTGCGCTGCTCGCGTTCGTTTTCGGCCTGTTCCTCGTCTGGGAGGGCGGGTTCAGCCTGTGGCGGCATCACGCCCTCGCGCGCCGCCAAAAGCCGAGGTAGCCGCCACACTCGGCCGCGCGCTGGGCGCCCCGGTCCGTGACGGTTAACTACATATCGGACAAGACGCTGCCGGACGACCGGCGACCCCAAGGCCTCTTGATGGCGACGGCGCACCGCCTACCAGACACCGTCCGACCGGAGACGTATTCGATCGAGTTGCGGCCGAACCTCGGGGAATTCACCTTCCGAGGGAGCGAGTCGATCCGGATTCAGGTCGCGCGGCCCACGAAGACGATCATCCTGAACGCCAAGGACCTCGAGGTCCAGGAGGCGACCGTGCGCTCGTCCCGAGGTCGCTCAGTGCCTGCCGCCCGGATCGACACCGATCCGGCCGCCGAGCGATTGCGCCTGACCTTCGCGGATCCGATCCCGAAAGGCGCCGCCACGCTCGCCCTCGCCTTCACCGGCACGTTGAACGACCAGCTCGCGGGATTCTACAGGAGCAAGTACACGACGGCGGCGGGCAAGGAGGGCTACATGGCCGCCACACAGTTCGAGTCGACGGACGCCCGTCGCGCGTTTCCCTGCTGGGACGAGCCGGCGGCGAAGGCGGCGTTCGAGGTGACGCTCATCGTTCCGGACGGGATGGCGGTAGTCTCGAACACACCGGTCCTCCAGGACGAGCGTCTCGAGGATGGGACGCACCGCGTGCGGTTCGCGAAGACGCCGAGAATGTCCACATACTTATTGGCGTTCATCATCGGGCCGCTGGAAGTCCTCAAAGGCTCGACCCGAGGCAAGACGGAAATCGGCGTGTGGGCCCTGCCCGATCGGGTCGGCCACGGTCGTTGGGCCCTCGAGAGCGCCTCGCGCATCCTCGACTTTCTGAACGAGTACTACGGCATCCCGTATCCGCTCGAGAAGCTCGACCACGTGGCCCTCCAGGACTTCGCGGCCGGCGCGATGGAGAACTGGGGCGCGATCACGTACCGGGAGCGGATCCTCCTCTTCGACCCGGCCACCTCGTCGGCGCAGACGAGCCAGAACATCGTGGACGTCATCGCCCACGAGACGGCCCACATGTGGTTCGGCGACCTCGTCACGATGGCGTGGTGGGACGACCTCTGGCTGAACGAGAGCTTCGCATCGTGGATGGGCAACAAGGCGGTCGACGCACTCCATCCCGATTGGCGGATGTGGACCCAGTTCCTGCTGTTCGACACGATCCGCGGCCTCGGCCTCGATGGGCTCCGGAACTCGCATCCGATCGAGGTCCGGGTCGAGGACCCCGCCGAGATCCGCGAGATCTTCGACGAGATCAGCTACAGCAAGGGCGCCTCGATCCTCTGGATGCTCGAGCAGTTCCTCGGGGAAGACGCATTTCGGCGCGGGCTCCGGAGCTACCTGAAGGCACACCGATACGGCAACGCCCGGACGGAGGATCTGTGGAGCGCGCTCCAGGACGCGTCCGGAAAGCCCGTGCGGTCCTTGATGGGCACGTGGGTGAAGCAGACCGGCTTCCCCCTCCTCGATGTCCAGGTCACCAGGAAGGGAAAGGATGCGACGGTGCGGCTCACCCAATCGCGGTTCCTGTACGAGCACGTCGCGGGAGCCCGGGAGGGGAAGGCGCTCTGGAAGGTCCCGATCCGGATCGCGCGGGCGGGTGCCCCCGAAATCGAGCGGTCCCTGATGCAGAAGCGGACCGAGACTCGCTCCGTCGCAAAGGGGAAGCGCCTGTCGGAAAGG
>DASPXQ010000261.1:0-13267 GCA_035637195.1 Thermoplasmata archaeon
CGTCGAGGATCGGTGGGTCGCCGGAAGGGGACATCCGCCAGGGGAAGCGGACGCGACTATACGTGCTCGCGATGGAGCGGCTCGGACCGACGGATCGCGCAACGTTCTCGCGGGCGTACGGCCGCGGCCCTCGAACGACCCGCCGAGACGTGGCCGCCGTCCGCGGATTCCTTCGGGCCAAAGTCCTCGAGGAAACCGAAAAGCGGATCGCGGACCACATCGAGGCGGCGAAGCGCGACTTGGACCGAGTGCCCTCGAAGGATCCCGAGGCCCGCTCGCTGTTGGAGGCGCTCCTCAGCGCACAACGGAGCCGCGAGCGCTAGTCCTCCAAGCCGTGCGCCGTAATCCGGAAGGTCGCGCGGCCTCCTTCCTCCTCGTGCCGGTGCTTCTCGAGGACGGCCGTTCGGGTGCTGATCCCCGTCCGCTCGAACCGGACGATCGTCTTCGCGTTGTGGCTCAGCATGTGGCCGCCCAGCGGCATGTACCGGCCCGTGTCGATGTCCGTGTACACCTGTGACGTCACGACGACGGGGATGTTCCGCTGCCGCGACACCCGGAGCAGTCTCGCGATCTGCCGCGTGAGGCCGTATCGCTCCTCGCGCCGCGTCTCGTCGCGCATCGTCAGCCGATAGTGCATCGTGATGCTGTCGATCACGATCAGCCCGACCTCGGGATTGCCCTCGGTCATCTTGACGGCCTTCTCGATCAGTTTCTCCTGTTCCTCGAAGCTGTACGGCTCGGAGAAGAGGATGTTCTTCGCGACGACGTCAAAGTCGTCCCCGCAGATCTGTCGGAGCCGCTCGAGGGACACCCCTTCCGTATCGATGAAGATCACCTTGCGTCCGGCGCGTACGACGTTCCGCGCGAGCTGCAGGCAGAAGTTCGTCTTCCCGCTCCCCGCTTCCCCGTGCAGGAGCGTGATGCAGCCGTCCTCGACTCCCCCGCTCAAGAGGTCGTCCAGGGTGCGGCAGCCCAGGGCCACCTTCATTGCCGGGACAACCCCGTGACGCCCTTTAATTCTTCGAGGCGTCCGCCGGCAACGCGGAGAGGAAGGCGCCTTCCGAGATCCAGACGACGACCGCGCGCGCGGCCCGTTCCTTCGGCCGCGGGGTCACGGGGCGCCCCTCGCCGCTCTCCGGATGGACCGCGATCGCCTCGCCGGTCGCGGGCCGCTCGATCCGGGCTTCGAATCGTTCCGCGTCGAGCCGCCGCGCGCTGCGCACCTCCTTCGTCTTGAAGCGACGTTCCTCGCCGGACGCGAGATCGCGCAGGACGACAAAGGGCCGTACGGCCACCACCTCCGCGAGGCGCGCCTTGTGCCGGACCACGTCGCCGACTCGGAACGGAGGTAGGCGCACGAGAGAGGTGACCCGAAACACCTCGCGACCTTGCTTTTGACCGAACAACTTCGGGGAGGCGGACACGGAGCCGCCGAAGGCGTCGGCGATGTCGCGGGCGAGGTTCTTCCCGAGAGCGTTCGTGCTCACGTAGAAGTCGAGTCCGCCGTGGACCTCCTCCATTCGCGAGACGAACGCCCCCTCCTCGGCGCTCCGATCCACGCGGGCGGCGACGAACGTCCGGGTCGCGCGCACTTCCGCCGGCGTGAGTTCGCGGCCTTCGCCTCGCACCTGCAGGATCCCTTCGTAGTACCGGCCCTTCTGTTTCTGGCAGTTGTCGCACGACGACGGCTTGATGCGCAGCCGCGTGCGGAACCCTTGGACGGACTCGAGGTCCTGGAAGTGGCCGACGGCTTTGACGGTCAGCGAAAAGTTGTTCGCATCCTCCTCGCGCGCGACGAAGGTGAAGGTGACCCTCTCGAACGGTCGCTCGGCGGGGATGCGTTCGCGGAGCAACCGCGTGGCCGCGAGATCCCGGTCGAGTTTCGACCAGCCGGATCGGAACCGGAAGGAACCGCAAGAGGCGCATCGCTCGACGTCCACGACGTCCGGGGCACGGACGACCGCGTGTTTCTTCGCGAAGTCCTTGGCGCATAGGCCCTCGTAGGTGGGACCCTCGGCCCCGCACTCGACGCAGAACATCGTCGTTACGATTCGAACGGCGCGGCGCTACTTAAGAACTGGCGTCGCGCTCGCGCCCGGGCGATAGTCACGGAGAAGGCCATAAGTATCCGACGGGAGGTCGGCCTCCGTCGATGGCAAAATCCCGCTCCTGGTGGCGCATGCGCCAGATCCGCCACCGCGATGCCGCCATCCTCTCCGTACTGTCGTCGTCGTTCCTGCTCGCCGGAGAACTCGTGAACAATGACCTTCTAACGGCGTACAATCTGTACATCCGACCGTACGCGGGCGACCCGTCCGTTTTCCCCCAGTTCCTGCTGAACGTCGTCCTGACCGTCCTCGGATTCACGACGTACTTCGGCGGGATCTTCGTCCTCCTTGGCGGCCTCCACTTCTCC
Organism: Thermoplasmata archaeon; assembly: GCA_035637195.1. GTDB lineage: Archaea > Thermoplasmatota > Thermoplasmata > RBG-16-68-12 > RBG-16-68-12 > RBG-16-68-12. Next base: position 2,417 of record DASPXQ010000261.1, read on the forward strand.
TGGGGACGGGTCGCTCGAGGTCGGTTCCTCGTTGGACTCGGCCTAGGGGTCAGCCTGCTTGGACTCGTCAGCCGACTCGCGCGGGCCACGCTTTCCGCCGGCACGCCCACTACCGAACTCGAGCAGTTCACGGCGACGCTCACGGGCCTCGGCGTCCTCTTCGGGATCGTGAGCCACACGCTCATGGGTCAATACGCCCTGATGCTCAAGAAGCACGCGAGACGCGTGTGGCGCCGTTGGCGGAAGACCCAACGTCCGACTCGTCGGGAGCCCGATTCAGAGGAACGCGCTACATCATCAGGACGAACTGGGCGTGCGGCACGCCGTTGATCCACAGGATCCCGTCGTCCGCGACGAACCCCGCGCGCTTTGCCGCCTCGATCGTCTCCCGGCCGACGAAGTTCCCGATCGTCGCCAGCTGAAGGTTCGAGACGAGCATCTCCTCGCTGACGACATCGCCTTCGTAGAACTTCCCGACCTCGATCTTGAACTTCCCCTCGCGAAACGTCTTGCCGACGAGGTCCGCATCCGCCGCGGCGACGAGCGTCTCCTTTCCCTGGTGGTACACCTTCATGCGAATCGGCATCGGCGGGCCGGCGCTACAACCTCTCGACGAGCTTATACTTGTTTTTCGCGGGGCTGTAAATCTCTCCCTCTTGCGCCCACCGCTTCAGCCACGCGTCCACCTTGGCCGGCGGGATGTCGCGTTCCTGCGCGAGGCGGACGATGTCCTCGTAGTCTGCGACGCCCTCCGGCCCGGCGAGTTCGCTGATGATGTCGCGGATCGAGATGATCTGCTCCCGTTGCGATTGACTGATGCCGGTCTGGATGATGTCGATGTCGAATCGGCCTTCCTCGCCAGCGACCTTGCCCATCCAGTATTCGACGATGCGCACGGCTCGCTCTGCGTCGTCTGCGGTAACGGCCTCGCTCAAACGGAGGCGAGCGCCCGCCTCGGAGAGGCGGATGATGGCCTCGAGTTGCCGTGGCGTGATGGGGACGCTGGAGCCTGCCGCTTCTCCGGTCTTACGAATATCGAGATATTTCTTCTCGATGATCGCCATGGCCTCCTCCGTCATCACCGGATAGATGCGCTTCGCATAGGCCACGTACTTCCGAAGGAAATCGGGCGTGAAATGCGGCATGTACGGTTCCTCAAGTTCCCGAGTCTCTGGGGCGCTTGAGCCTTCTTCGCGGCGTTTGGCGATCTCCCCGACTCTGTGTCCTCTCAAGACGTGTTCAGCCAGTTGCCGATCCCTCTCGGCCTCCGGCCGATCAATCAAGGAGAAGATGATGTCGAACCTCGACAACAGGGTAGGAGGCAGGTCAATCTGCTCCGAGATATACTTGTGCTCGTCGAAGCGTCCGAACTTCGGGTTGGCGGCAGCGAGGACGGAACAACGGGCTTGCAGGACCGCGGTGATGCCTGCCTTCGCGACACTGATTCGTTGTTGTTCCAAGGCCTCGTGGATCGATGATCGATCCTGAGGATTCATCTTGTCAAGTTCGTCCAAACACGCGAGCCCTCGATCAGCGAGGACCAGCGCCCCCGCCTCGAGCGTCCATCGTCCTTCGCCGAATTCATCGCGCGTCGCAACCGCGGTCAGCCCCGCGCCGGATGCGGCACGTCCTGTCGCGTAAATCCCGCGCGGCGAGAGACGGCTCATGTACGAAAGGAGTTCGGATTTGGCGGTGTTGTGGCTGATGATTCCATTTGCGATAAACCGCTTCGGTCCTGGGACTTCGATGTCGTACACCGTTGCGCGCCCCGCCCTTCGGATAGAAGTGATTCGTTCCGAATTCTGTCCGTGCCTTCGACGCATTCTGCTCGAGACGCGCTTCACAACACCTCGGAGCCGCGCACGCTTCTTCGAGCTGACGAACCCGATAGCCTTGGAAAATCGGAGAATCGAGTCGGTCCGTCGAATTACGAGGGAGCCACTCGGGCCTCCGTGGACGATTGCGCCTCTCAGGAGGTGCGGCCGGGGAGCCGGCCCCCAAAGAATACTACTGTGAATTCCCCAGCGGAGAAGTATCGTCTGGACATCACGAAGAAGTTCAACATTCACGGACCGAAGCGTGACCGCAGTTTTTCCCCGACCGCCGGAGAAGCAAGAGCCGTCCGCCTCGAATAACCAACGGAGGAAGGACGCTACCACCGAATCCCGCGATGCAAAGATCGTTTCCGGTATCCGGCGTCGCTGGAGTGAACTGAGCCACCGTGCAATCGGCGTCCGGTTGACCGCGTAATACGTGACTGAATTTCTGTAAGCTTCGCGGAGGGGGACAACCCCGAACGCGCGTCGAAACAGACCTGCCAGCCTGGGTGACAGGTCTCTTTCTCCGTCAGCCACCGTGTAGCCGAGACTCCGTTCCCGCGACCAACCATCGCCCAGGATGTAGCCCATGATGGCCGCCAGATCTTCCGTGACAAACTGAGGAACGCGCACGTGCCACGAACGGTGGAAGTATCGAGGTTCATGCCATCCAGTCGGAACGAGAGCCCGCTTCCAACACTTGATGCTTCGTGCCGTCCGCAGTCGGTCACCGACGCGAAGCTCATCAAGACGACGCCACTCGCCTTTCCGGGTCTTCGGATTCCATGCGAGTAGCGGGTGGTTGTACGTCCCTTGGATGCATTTGCCGGATTCGGTGACCACCTGGAGGATCGGCCGATTTGCGTACCGGTGGAAACGGGTTGCCCATCCGTTCCGATATCCACCGGCACCCAAACGGACCTGCGTCCGGATGCAGTCCATGTGATTTCTACCGAGGTCCTGCAATTTCGCGACCGTCCCGTTTCCCAAGACGATTCGCTCGTCCCCGACCAGGCAACCGGGATCTCCGACAAGCAGGATGTGGATGTCCCCGCGGATCCTTCTCCCGTCGGGCATCACCTTCGGAACCCCGCTGAAAATCTGGAGCGCCAACGCTTCCTTCTCGACGTGGAGACCGTATATCGACGGTGCGACGGAGTTCACCATCAACCGGAAGATGTCCGGATCCGCACCGGCCTCCCGAATTAGGCGGGCGTCTTCCTCCGTCACCTCGATCTCTTCGAACTCGACCTGCTCTTGTTCCATCGAGTTGGCGTCCATGAAAATGTCGAACAGAGTCGAGCGGGCTCCTGGCCTCCCCTTCTGAACGCTCCGAAGGATGCCGTTGAAGATCACGCGTTGTCCAGGTGTGATGCGTCCCGTCAGATCGTCTTCGACGTACAGCGTCAAACGCTGGGGTTCTTCCCCTCCGCGGAGTCCCTCCGGCGCCTCCTGGATTTCCAGCTTCTGTGTGTCGAGGTACACGGAGGTCTCCGTCAGGAGCTTGAATTTCGTCGCGCTCGCCGAACGTTTGCAGCCACCTTGTTCCTCGTAACACTCGAGCGGTTCGCGGAAGTTCTGTCCATCTTGAGGTTCCTTGAGGACCGTCCCGCATCGGAGACACTGGAAGAGGGCGTCCGTGACGCGCGGCCGGACCTCCGTGGATTTTCGGACCAGCCCTTCGACCGCGATGTACTGTCCGAGGTGTTTCGCCCGCAGATCGCGGATCGGCACGCGCCGGTCCCGCGGCAACGCCTTGATTCGAAGATGGATGAGCGCCAGCTCTTCCCCAGGCGGCACGAGCCTTCGGATCGCCTCCTCGCCCGCCGCGAGGACGTTCAGCGGGTGACGCAAGAGGTAGATCGCCATGTCCGTGTCGAAGCGGTTCATCTCGTCGAATGCGACCCCGAGGGTCCGCTCCTCCGGATACCGATCGGCGACGGAGATGATCTTCGAGAGGTACCCCATCTCCTCGAAGAACTCCTCCCACTTCGCGATCAGTTCGTCTTGCGGAAACTCGACGAGCACGCCTCTCCCCCGGCTCGGAGGCGGCGCAGCATCGGCGGCACTCATATGCCTTTGAGGCCTCCTTCCACTGTCCCTCGCATGACGCGTGAGTCTAGGTCCGGCCGTTTCCGGTGGAGATTCGCGCCCGGCGGCGCGCACGTCACTCGCACGTCGCGTAGCCGCATGCGCGGCATTGAATGCAGCCGTTGACGTGTGCCAAGATGCCACCGCACTCCGGACATTCGAGACGGAGCTGCGTCGCCCTCGACGGGATCGAATCCGCCGACCCAGGCCTTGGCACGCGCAGGACTCCTCACCATGTAATCGTACGACGGCGTCGCTTAAGACCCTCCGGGGGAGAGGTGCCCGAAAGTGCAGCGGTGGCGCGAAGGTTCATTCCGTCCCGTGCATTTGCGCGACGCGATGGAACTCCCGGACGAACTCGCCGCGCTCCAGCGCTTCCACGGCCACCTCGGCGTCTACGTGACCCTGGGACTGCGGATGGGTGCGATCGGGAAGCGGCGCTTTGGCCACTACAAGGGCCTGCAGGCGCGAGTCCGGAGCAATCCGGAGCCGCCGATGCGATGCGTCCTCGATGGGATCCAGTTTTCGAGCGGCTGCACGTTCGGGAAGGGGAACATCTCCCTCGAGGGAGCATCGGAACCGGAAGTGACCTTCGAGAAAGAGGGCAAGCGCCTCCGGGTTGCGTTGAAGGCGGGATGGCGGGCGAGGATCGACCGGGAGATGTCGAAGGACAAGGAGATCGAACAGTCACTCTTCTACTTCGAGATCCCCGAATCCGATGTGTTCGAGATCGCGGAACCTTAGGTCCGCCCGCCCGGGCCTTCCGGGAACGCGTACCCGCAGAAGAAGCACGTCACGTCGACCGCGTTGACGATCGTGCGGCATCGCGGGCACACTTTCGTCGTGGCCGCCATGCTCGCCGGACCAATCGGCGCGGGCGGCGGGATCGGCACAAACGGCGGTTGTTTCTCCTTTCTCCGGGCGAGGACCAGGCCGAATATGAGGAACGCCACGAGGACGAGCACGATCAGGGCCGCAATGAGGATTGCGTAGGACGAGGGGGGCGGTGGTGGCGTCGTCGTCGGCCCCGTGAAGCTGAAGATCCGATCTGCGGAGCCTCGCAAGCCCGACGGATCGACCACGTCGAGATGGAACCCCGCATGGTTGACCGCGAGATCCGGCGGGGTCCACGTGACCGATGTCGCCCCCGTCGCGCCAGCGAGGATCGGGATCGTCACGTTGTTGAATGTCACGTTGGCCCAGACGGGCAGTTGGGAGGCCCGAACTAAGTCGTCCGACATCGTCCACGTGAAGGTAATCATCGATGCCGCGGCGAACGTCTGGCCGTCCGTCGGAGATTGAATCGAAACGGTCGGAGCGAGGTCCGCCGCAACGATTACGGCGAAGCACGTGGACATGAAAGGACCCCAGTTCCCGGACGCGTCCTGCGCATTGACCCATAAGCAGGTGCCGCCCGGCGACGCCAAGAGCGTGTCTTGCCATGCGACGTTCTCGACCGTCGTGTCGAAGGCTCCGTCGGAATCGACCATGGGGGTGCCCGTCCCCGAATCTGCGGGATTCGGCGAAGGAATCTGCAGGAAGAACTCCGCCGCCGCGATAGAACTGCCTCCTCGCGCGCGATCATCCGCCGTCGCCGTGAACGTCGTGAGGAACCCGGACCCGGGCGGCCTCGGGTCGACCCGGACGCTCCCTGCCCAGAGGACCGGGCCCTCCGCATCCCCACCGGGCCGTTCGATAGCGAACGTCCCGTCGCTCACGTCCGCGGCGGAGAGGGAAGGCGTGCCGTTGTCGTCCGCGCGGATCCGCACGAGGTATTGGTCCCCGTTCGGGACCGTGCCGATGTCCCACGCGAGGCTGCGGTCGCTGGCGAGCGGCGTCGCGATCGTCGACCAGGTCTGCCCACCGTCCGAGCTCGACTCAAGCGTGAAGCCCGCGATTCCGACTCCCGTCCCGTACGCCGTCGCCGTCCATGCGATTGCGACCGAGGACCCGGAGACGACGCCGCCGTTCGGCGAGGTGATCGTGACATCGGGATGATCGCGGTCCGTTGTCGACGCGGACGCACTCACGAGCCACCGCAACGCGGCGTCCAGGATCGCCGCGCGGGTCGTGCTCCCCAGATTCAAGCCCGTGGGCGTCGAATCGAGACTCGTGAGCTCGAAGGCGAAATACACGAGTCTCGAGGGCGTCCCGACCCAAGCGCCAACACCCGCCGTGCGGTTCGAGGCGGACGAGACCCATCGGAGACCGTCGGGTCGGTTCTGGGCGCACTGGGTCGCCGGGGACGGCGGGCTCGTCACCTGACCGTCGGTCCACACCGTCGTCGCGGTTCCCCCGGAGGGACTCAGGGAGAGTTGGTCGTCGGCCCCGCCTTGCCGGTGAGGCGTATACGAAACGCCTCCCACGTAGGCGCCGCTGATCGGGTCCGATCCGACGCCCTTGACTTGGCCGATGCTGAGCGGATCGCAGTCGAACGTCGCCTTGAGGACACCTTCGACCCAAGCGACGCTCTCCGGGGTCGCGAAGCTCGAATCCGAACTCGCGAGCGCCCAGGCCGAGTCGTGGGACGAGACGAGGAGGCGCCCTCCTCCGTCGAGATAGGCCTTCACGAGGGATCGGGCCGACGCATTGAAGGGCGGGTACTGCTCGAGGCCCACCTGCCAGATCACGGCACGGCGCGCTTGGAGCAGCGCGAGCGGCGGCAGGCCGAGCTCCGCGACCCGCCAGAGGGACCACGTCCATCCGTTATCGTTCAGGGCCGCCGCATACGAGGCCTCGCGTTCCGGAGGGAACGAATCGCCTCCGATCACGAGGAGCACGTCGCCGAGCGGCGTGGTCCGGAACGCGTACGGCAGGCCTCCGTTCGAGTCCGTCGTCAGGTTGCCGAGCCGGCTGCGTGATGCGACGGCGAAGTAGTACACGGTGTCCGGACTGAGGGCGGAGAGCGCGATTGCGTGATCCCGCCGAAGGTCGGGTACGCTCGCGCTCAGGTTCAACGAGGCGGGACTCGTCCCGTAGACGACTTCCCCGCTCGCGGGCTCGTTCGTCGACCAGCGAAGGTTCGCCGAGAAGGTTCCGATGTCCGTCGCCCGGACGTCGTGGATTGTCGGGCCGCTCGCGAGGACGTACGCGAGCGCGGTGCTCGTATGCGGCGGGGCCGCATCCACATACGTTGCCGTGATCGTGTCTCCCTCGCGGACCTGGAGGATTCCGTCGGGGGCGGGGGCCGGAGTGCCGAAGGCGGTGCTAATCGTTCCGCGCCATAGCTCGTCGGGGCCGCCGCGCGTGAGCGACACGTTCTCCCCCGTGGGCTCGATGCCCGATGTGACGTGGACGATCGCCGAGGTCGCCCCCGGGTCGTCGACCGTGATCTGGATCGTGTCCCGCTCCGAGTACGCGAGGCGATCCAGGGTGACGCGGCCGTATGAGGGGTCCAGGCTGCCCGAGGCAACGAGCGCGAACGGCTGCGGTCCGACGGGGATGTTCGAGCCGATGATCCGCACCGACCAGTCGCCCGCCATCGCGCTCTTCAAGATGACGGCCTCTTCGACGTTGGTTGTGTCGAAAGTGCCGCCCGGGGGCGACTGCCCCTGGGCGAACGGCCCGAAGTTGTTGCCTCGGTATACCGTGCCATCGGGCGCCACGACCAAGAGGTCGAGGTCGTTGACGAGGGCCTTGGCGGCCCCGAGCGTGCCCGGGTAGTCGTTCCATGCGAGCACGAACTTCACGCGTCCCGGGACACCGACATGGAAGGTGTACGCCGCCTCGTCCCCGGTGAGGAGCCCGGCGGTCCCGTCGACGACTTGCGTGCGGAAACTGTCGCCGGCGGCCGCGATCGGGAGGACGTTCGCAAGGAGGACCCGCCCGAACCCTTGCTCATTGTTGGGCCACGTGTCGGACGCCGAGCGGGAGACGGTCCCGCTGCCCGTGACCTGCGCGCCCGACGCGATTAGGATCGCGCGGACGAGGGCCGCGCTCGGGTTCATCGCGTTCGCGGGCACGGGCCGCGCCGCCGGGTACCAGCCGTCGACGAAGTATTGGCGGACGATCGCTGCCGCCGCGGAGGCCGTCGGCGTCGCATAGCTGGTCCCCTCCCAGTGCTGGTCCGGGAGGCCGGTGCCGCTGAGCGGATCCCCGTCCGACATCGCGGAGTCGCCGTCGAAGATCGTGAGGATCGTGGGCTTGATGCGCCCATCGATCGTGGGTCCGCGGCTGCTGAGCGCCGCGAGATCGTTCTGCGCGCCCGCGATCACCGAGTCCGGATTGTATGCGCCGCCGACGGTCACGATGTCTTTCGCGGTACCGGGCGTGCCGACGGTGCCGGATCCGCTTCCCGCGTTTCCCGCGGCGAACAGGATGGTCATGTCCGGATGCGCCCAGACGAACGCATCGACCATTCGCGCTTGCACGTCGTACACGTTCGTGTCCGCGCCCCAGCTGTCGCTGTGCACGCGGACCGGGGCGACCGGATCGTTATAGACGAGGCCCGGCGGACCGAACAACTCGCCGTAGTCCTCCGGGAGATAGATCAGGCCCTCGTTCGGGCAGATTGCGATGCCCTGGAACCCGCCGACGTCCTCGAGGTAGATCCGTCCCTGGAGCGCGTCGCCGTCGTTCGGCGAGGAGCCCAGCCCGTTATCATTTCCCGCGAGCGTCGACGCGACCCCGGTGCCGTGGCCGTGATCGCAGTCCTTGATCGACCAGGGATCCCAGGCGCCGCCCCCGCCGGGCCAGGTGAGCTGCCCCGTGAGGACGCCCATGTTCACGTACCGCACGACCTTGCGTCGGGCCATGTCCGTCTTGTTGTAGATGTCCCCCAGCGTGATCGCGGCGGCCGAGTGGCGGAACGAAGCGCCGTCGTGGTCGAGCCCCGTGTCCGCCATGCCGATCACCTGGCCGCGCGCATCGAGGCCGTACTGCCAATACCGGTAATCGCCGGTCCCGTTCGCGAACGTGCGGTTCGTCTGGATGACCCAATCGGTCTGCGCGTTGAGCCTGTGCACCGGCTCGACGATGTCGATGAACTCGACGGCGGGGAGGTCCGCGAGCGCTCGAAGGAGGGCGGCCGGGACTTCCGCGCGAACCCAGCGGAAGTCGCCCTGGCCGAACGAGCCCCGGATGCCATCGTTGCCGCCGAGTATGCCGTGGTGTCCGAGCCAGGCTTCGATTGCCTCGGGCGCGTCGCCGGGGAACCCGACGATCCGGACGTCGACAGAACCCGCGGTTGGCATGCGAGGTGGCATCTTCCACGAGGGATCGAACGAACCGACCCAGTCGACGAACGGGAGGGACGACAGCGCCTCCAGGTCGGCGGGCGAACCGCGCACCACGAGTGCGTCTTGCGGGAGATAACGGAGCACGGTCGCTCCGCGTCCCTCGAGGACGGGTCCCCACTCCGCCTTGATCGGTGCGTGGAAGTGGACGACCCCGATCGCATGGCCGCTCGAGTCGATTGTCCACGCGGGCCGCCGGGAGGCGAGGGTCCCGAGATCCACCGGCCCGTTGATCAGCTCGAGGACGGACGCCTGATGCAGCGCCTCCGCGTGCCGACCCCGGAGGGCGAGTTCGCCAATGCTCGTCGCGGGCCCGCTCGCCACGCGATAGGCGCCGTACGATTCGAGCAGCCGTGCCCCGGCGGCGCGGATTTCCGGGGCGGTCGCGTCCGTGCGGAACGTCAATGTGGGGCCCGCCTGCGTACCCGGAGGAACAGAACCCCGCGGGCTCGCCGACGGAATCTGCGTGAGAAGGACGATAGCGAGTGCGACCGTGACGACGAGACGGGAGCGACGGAAGACCGTGCGGCGCTGCCTCCTGACTCGCGAGGAGCGGAGTTTCCGCTCCGATTCGCTGAGATGTCACCTACCGCACATTAGTCTTTTGGCCCGATTCTCGACCCGCCTCTAGGAGTCGCCGACTCGAGCGGTTCGATCGACAAACGCGTCGGGGGCCGGAAGTCATCGAGAGACACGAAAAAGAAAGGGGGAGTAAGATGGAGTGAGACGCCCAGTGCACCCCCTCCATAAGATGATTTTTGAACTCGGTCTGTGAGCAACACTTCGGCTGGAAACGTTTATTTGTTATCCGGTTTGTTACCAGGTCGCAGGGGCGGGGCCGATGTTCGTTCCAGAGAGGAATCTCAAGGATCTCGTCGTCTCCTATATCCGGGAACGGGAGCGGTCGATTAGCTCCCTCACGAAGCAGCTCAAACAGGACGGCTACGCCTTCCACCGGCTGTTCGTTACGGGGTATCTCAAGGCGCTGAGCGACCTCGGCGTGCTTCGTGAGAAAGACATCCCGCCCGCGAAGGTCTACACGACGTCGGCCCATCGGGAGGCGAACCTCTACGAAGCCGTCGGTTCTCGGTGCCGGGATTCGACGCGCGACGAGACGGAGCAGGTCCGGCTTGCGATCGGCGTCCTCCAGAAGTTGTTCCGCCGGCCCATCTTCCTCCGGGAGTTGCGAGAATGCGGGTTCCTGGGAGCGATCGACGCGCCTGCCGCGCCTCGAGAAGAGCGCGACGAGGCGCGACGCGGCCTGATCAAGATCGGCTTGCAGCTCCCGACGAACGAGCCTGCCTATACGGTCCCGGACCGCCGCAACGAGTTCCGCGACGAGATCCTTCGCGAACTCATCATCGATCGATTCGGCCTCGGTGGGCTCGTCCTCGAGACGAAGCAGATGAAGTTGACCGAGCGATGAGCGGGGGAGCTAGGCCGTCGAAGTAGATGCTCAGCTCCGACGCCGGGTGACCCGGATGCCTCCTCGGTCCCGCACTCCCGCGAGCGTTGGTAGTCCGCGGTTAGGCTGCTCACTTCCGTGCCTGACCCGTTCCCCACGGTCAGGACAGGGACCACCGCTCTCCAGCTGCGTTCCCTGCCGCCTCCAGCCCCGCGGGACAGAACCTCAACGTCGGCATCCGGACCAGCGCCAGACTGGGAGCACCGCCCCCGACTGTCACCGCCCCATGAGGACGATTTGGGTC
>DASPXQ010000262.1:0-2026 GCA_035637195.1 Thermoplasmata archaeon
GCTCAGGCCGAGGAACGTCTCGATCCAGAAGTCCTCCCAGCGCCGTCGCAGGAGGACGCCGTTGTGACCATAGTCGTAGAAGCCCCCGAAGCCTCCGTACATGTCGACGGCGGGCCAGAGGAAACCGCGACGGACCGACAACGACATCACGTCGTCGTACGAGGCCATCGCCGCCGGAAGGGGAGGACCCGGGATAAAGCATGGGGTAATTCCTGGCGCCGCTCCGAATTTCACCGTGGGGTTGGCCATCAGAGACGGTCGCGTGATCGACTGACTTTCCTCGTCCTCGATTCGTTGCCGCCCGCCCAAACGCGTCCGCCGGACACCACGAGCCGGACTTCGCTCGCAGTGGCCCGGACGAGCGACGCGAAGCCGCTCGGACCCCCTGGGACATCGAGGACGACGAGATCGGCGCGCTCTCCCACCCGAATCGCGGACCCGCCGTCGGGGTCCGCGAGACGACGTCCGCGCAGGGCCATCTCCACGATATCGCGGGCGCTCATGTCGCCTTTCATCCGCGCGACCCGATACGCGAACTCGATCTCTCGCAGCATCGAGGGCACGTTAACCATCGCGTTGTCCGTCCCGAGCAGGAGCTCGACGCCGGCCCGTTCCATCCGCGGGATATCCGGGGTCATCCCGAAGAACGCGTTCGACCGCGGGCACACGACGATCGGCACGCCGGCATCCGCGCATCGCGAGAGGTCCGCGTCCGTCGCCTGCACCATGTGGACGAGGAAGGCCGGCTTCAGTTCGAGGACCCTATCGATGTCCTCCCGGATTCGCTCCGAGCAGTGGATGGCGAAGATTTTCTTCGCCCGACGCACGTCCGCGGCGACCTTCTCGATTGCTTCCGCGGGCCAGTCCACGAACGAGCTCAGCGCGATTCCGTCGGAGGCCCGCAAGATCGCCTCGACCTCCCGTCGCTCGTAGGTGAGCCCGGCCGGCCGACCCAGCGCGACCCCGTGCAGCGGGACGGCTGCGACGGCGGCATAGAGGAGCTTCAGGCCTCTCAGCCCGCCCTCCCGGAAGTCGGAGAAGCCGGTCGTCCCGGTCCGGAGCATCGTCGTCATGGCGCGCCGCATCGCTGCGATCACGGCGGCGTCCTTCGCCTTCGCAAGGACTCGGTGCTTCAGTCCGTGCGGCGGCGCGACGAGTTCCTCGATCGTCCCTTTAAGTTCCTGCGTGACGACGGCATCGCCCAGATGCGTGTGCGCGTTCCAGAGACCCGGGATGATCAGCCCACGGGCGATCGTCGGTCCTCTGCGGCGGGGGCCAACCTCCACGATGACGCCGTCGTCCCAGCCGATCGTCCCCTCGCGAAACCGGTGCCCATCGTAGAACGACCCAGTGACACGCTCCACGGCCGCGCGATGCGCCGTCCTTCCTTAAAACGTTGGCCGCGGTGGCGGAAACCTCGGAATGTTTATGGCGTAGGACCTTTTCCTCGCGGCTTGCGCCGCCGTAGCTCAGCCCGGCAGAGCGGCAGTTTCGTAAACTGCAGGTCGGGGGATCGAAGCCCTCCGGCGGCTTCTCCGCACCGGCCCCGCCCGCTTCTTGACGATGTGATTTCTTCGTCGACAGACGACGTCCATGCACATCTCGCATGAGGATGGCAATTACTATCCCAATCGGAATCCGATCGGTATCAATCCCGAGAACGGAATCGAAATTTTCAGTCGACGATACTACGTTCACGAAAGGTATTTTACGGGACTCGGCCTTCGCCGCCCGTTGGCCCGGAGGAGGCTTCGCATTCGTCACAAGTTGATAATGTTGGTTGTGGCGATCTTGATCTCGGTACTCGCCTCATCGGCGAGCGCGGGGAGACCGACCGCGGCCGGATCCGCGACGATTTCCTTCACGACGAACGTCCTGCTCCAAAACAACGGGAGCAGCGAGCCGGCCGTCGCGATAGGCCCCGATGGGACAGTGGTCTACACAGCTCTCTCTTGGAGGCTGTTCCAGACGAACGTGTGGAAGGCCCCATTCGGCAGCGCGCCGGTCTTCCAGGGCGCACCCGATG
>DASPXQ010000263.1:0-4694 GCA_035637195.1 Thermoplasmata archaeon
CGGCGGGCGCCTCGCCCGGGTCGGTACCGCACACGGGAGACGAACTTCTCCGAAAACGCCTTGAGCCCTTGAAGATCCTGCGGAGATCCGGTCCAATGGGCGAACATCTCCCCGAACCGCGTTTCGAGGTTCGACATGAATCGCCGGAGATCCTTGCCGGCCCAGCGCGGGACGCGACCCGAGTAGACGGCAGCGAGGTAGACATGGGTCCCTCGTTCGAGGAGGGCGGTCTTCCCCCCGATGTCGAAGCGCCGCAACCCGCCGCTCTCCTCGGGATCGAAGTCGCGGAGGAATGTGAGGATCGCCGTCAGCATCGCGGACAGGATGTCCTCGTCGCGGTCCGCGCGCATGCGGCGCGTGTTGTGGAGCATGAGGCGGCCGTCCTTCGAGATGAGGAAGATGTCGTCAATCGCGAAAGCCCGCTTGACCCAGACGTCGTACCCGACGTAGGCGGCCGCCGCAGCGACGACGGCCACGAGGCCGAATGGGAAGAGCACGGCCTGGATCGACAGCGAGGCTGCACGCACCGTCACATGGGCGGTTGACGAGACCTGGGATCCGGCCACGGTGACGGTGACGTTCCACGTTCCGACGCTGCCCGCAAGATACGTCCCGTCGTTCTGAACCTTGCCGGTCGGATCTGTGGTGGACCAAACGACGGCGGCGTTGACGGGATGATCCCCTGCATCCAACACGCTGGCTTGGAACCGAAGAGTTTGGCCGGCCTCGAGCGCCAAAGGTCCCGGGGATGTCAGGAGTACATGATCCGCCGGACCGAGGAACTCGTAGGTAGCTTCGACCAGCACGAGCATGGGAGTGTTCAGTCCGCTGGACGTGGTCAACACCGCTTGCCAACGGAGGACCCGTCCCGGAAGACCCGCGAGCGATCCCGAAGGGGGAACGACGGAATAGGTCGAGCCGTTCCCGGCCAGCAATTCGACCGAGGTGGCCGCGGACCCACTCCACGATGCGTTGAGGGACCTCCACAGGAGGAAGTCCAGGTCTGCCGCCACAACATCGGCAGTGACAGTCCCGGTAGCGACCCGATGGCGGTATTCCAGCAAGAATGAGTTCAGCACCGGAGACTCGCTCGCGTTCGTCGTGTTGAGTTCGGCCCGGACTTGGAAGTGATCCGAGGATGGGAGGCCCGCCAGGTACTGTCCGGGATCGGCCCAGCTGTTCCACGGACTCCAAGACGGATCGGCGGTATCCGTCCCGTTGCCTGAACGAACATCCAATCTCGCGGACGTCGCACCCGCGTCCACGGCAGCGGTCCAGGTGACGTTCAACAGCTCGGAGACGCCACTCAAGCTGATGGGGTTCGAGAGATATGTCCCGTTGTGGCGGTCCGGCCAGACCATCGACACGTTGTCCACTCGCAGGTTCGCGTGCGACTCCGATGCGTTGTCGACGACGACGCGGAAATGGAACGAGAGCAGGTAGGGACCTCGGTCCCTCGTGGCGCTCGAGATGTCGACCGCGAAGTGTTGCCACGCTCCTGGCGTCGCATCGGCCACGGCGGCGTCGAAAGAGCCGTTGGATCCGGCAATGTGGACGGATGCGTTGGTCGAAACGACACCCGACGAGTTGACCAGGGACCAATTGAACGAGAGAGAGCCGCTACCGAGTCTCGGGGACGTGACGTATGACTTCGAAACGGCCTGCGAGATGGACGCACCCTCGTCGAGCTGCCTCGGGGTGCCAAAGGAGGCATCATCGAAATAGATCTGGGTCGACGGAACGTTCTGACCGTTGATGCGAAAGCGCACATCCTGGAGCGCGTTCCTCTCGAGCGGCGTTCCGAGCGGGGTGATGTTCACGAGAGTCTCATGCCAACCCTGGACGAGTGGCATCTCCGGGGTCGTCCGGAAGGATGCGCCGACCGTGGCGGTAATGTTGAACGAGAGTGGGGGGACCACGTCCGTCGCGTTAATCCAGAGTACCAAGGTATCGTGTGCGGACCAATTCGTTGGGCCGGAATGAACGGCACTGACCCAGGTCGCCCCGGTTGAGATTGCCAAGGTCATGTTCATCGACGCCGTGCCTTCTACCCGGTTCACCGTATCGAGCGAAATACCCCCGAACGTGTTCGGAGGGGAGCTCCAGGTCCAATTCGTCAGATCGTCGAAGTTGTCCCACTTCGCAGTGAGAACATTGTAGCCCAAGATCGCGTCATCCGCTGGCGATTCCTGCCGCGCGACAACCTTGCCCGTCGTCCCATTCAAGAAGGTCCAGCCGGATGTACCATTGAAGTCGCCGTCGGCGACGTGGTTGGTCGAATTAGCTCGGAGTTCGAGCCCGCTCGTTCCCCGAGTCAAGTTCGAGTCGAGATGTCCGTTCGCGGCGAACTCGGCCGACGAGGTCCAATGGACCCTCTGATCGTTCCACGGCAAGAGCGCCTGACCGCCCGCAAGAGAGACATTATCCAGCGACAGATTTGCCGCAGAGTTGAAGGTCCAGGTGATCGTCCGCGACGAATCAGGGTTGGTGGACACGAGCGGGGCGTCCGATCGAGCCCCCTGGGCACTGAGGACGAGCGTGAGGATAATCCAGAACAGAAGCACCGGGCCCGCCGAGGGCCTCCAGTTCGCGCTACTTCGTCGCCTGAGCATGGGCGTGTCCAATCCGCTAGTCCCTGCTCCCGGCCCGAGATTCTTTCCCTGTCGCTCGCCGAGGCGAGCGCCGGCTCAGGGGACGCAACTATCCGGACGAACCTACTTAATGATTGTGCCAGAGGCGCGTCCAACTCGATGCGCGTTGGGGGTTCACAAGATTCGAAGTTCGAGGCTTGTTCGGGAACCGGGGGCTCTGTAGTCAGGTATGAGGATGTCGCGTTGGCGGGCGAGCCATCGCCGACTCCCGCGAACGTTACCCTCGCCTACCCGTTCGTCCTGGGTCCGTGGCCGAGCCGGTCCAGCAGCACGGTCGCAATCCGAAGGTCCTCGCTCGATTCCAAGAGATTCCCCCGCTGGAATTCGCGCTCCGCACGCGCGATGATCTCCTGGATCTCCGGGAAGAAGCCGAATCCGTTTCCCTGCAGAAGCAAGGCGCGGGTCCTCGTCTCGTCCAAGGCCCTCGCGTGCGCCTCCCGGGCATTCGCGGGCCGAGCGAACGCCCGCAGGACCCGTTCGACATGGTCGACGCCCCGAGCGTACTTGCCCTCGCGGATCGAGCGACGCGCGTCGCGCATCGCGGCATCGGCCTCGTACGACTGGAATCCTTCCCGCTGCAGTCGAGCGTATAGGAGCTCAGCGTCTGCCAGCCCGCGCGTCGCCTCGCGATACACGGCATCAAGAGACGCCACCTCCCCTCGCAGGCGCGTCGCCATCGCCGCGGCCGGCTCAATCAGACCCGACTCGAGCGCCTCGCGGGCCATCCGCATCTGGCCTTCGAGCGGCGCCGTCAGGATGCCTTCGGTCCGCAACAGGGCCAACTGCGCCTCCATCCCCTCGAGCGATCCCCAGGCGGCGGCGGACTGGGCCTTGAGACGGAGCGCCATCGTCGTGACGTCTTGCGCGATCTCGCCCGCGCCGTCCGCGTTGCCGAGCGCGAGCTCCTCCGTCGCATCCTGGAGCGACTGCTCGAGCGCCGAACCGGCGATGTCGGTGAACACCCAGGGACCCGAAGGACCCGCCATGCTCGCGAGGGACTCGATGGCGACCTCGGCCCGGAGGATCTCGTCGGATGCGCGCATCGCCTTCTTCTCGATCGTGTGGCCGTCTCGCTCCGTCCGCTCCAAGAGGGCCTGGGCTTCGTCGTAATTGGGGACCAGGATGCCGTTCTCCCAGATCCCCGAGACCACGGTCTCTTCGGCCGTCCCGAGCGTCGACTCGAGGTCGCCCGTGCGCAGACCGATCCGCCGCATCGAAACGACCCGAGCTCGAAGCGCCTTTTCGGCCTCCTGGTACCGATGGAACCGCGCATCGAGCGAGGTCGCAAGCGTCTCCGCTTTCTGCGCGGCCTTCAGCGCTTTCGAGAACTGATGCGTCTCGAAGAACTGCCGCGCGATCTCGAGCGCATCCTTGGCGGGTTTCAAGTCGGCCGCGGTCAATCGGAGGCCCGAGAGCCGGCCTTCCGAGTCGTCGATCGCCTGCTTCGCGCGCTGTGCTCGCATTCGTTTGAACCAGACGATCCCGTCCCCGTCCTCTTGGTGCATAGTCGGTCCCCGCCCCACGACTCGACGAAGCATCGCAACGAGAGAGCCTTCGCCGGACCGGTGGGTTCGTTAGCCATGGAACGAGGGGAGTAAAAGCGTTGTGATGGCCGCTCCATGATAATCAGCGACGATAGCGTCACACGCCGACGCGATCCCTCGCCCCAACGGGTGGGCCTACACCAACTGGAGCTGATGCTCCGCGACGAGCGAGCCGAGGCGTAGGAACGCGTCCTCGACCTTCTCTCCGGTCTTGGCCGACGTCAGCAGGTATTCCGATCCGTACGCCTTCGCGATCTGCGCGACGTCCCGCTCCGCAAACTGCGCGCTTTCCTGGAGGTCCGCCTTGTTCACCGCCAAGAGGATCGGCACCTTTCCGACGATGTGCTCGATGCCGTCAATCCAGTCGTCCAGGTCGTCGAGCGTCCGACGCCGGGTGAAGTCGGCGACCGCCAGGATTCCGTTCGCTCCGTAAAAATAGACGTCCTTCAGGAGCTCCCGGAACCCCTTCTCTCCCATGATGTCCCAGATCGTCATGTCG
>DASPXQ010000264.1:0-5964 GCA_035637195.1 Thermoplasmata archaeon
GTCCTCGGGGTCCTCGCGCAGGAGCGGTGCGCGCGCGACCTCGCGTTCAAGGGTGGTACGGCGCTGTCCAAGACGTACTTCGAGGGCTACCGGCTCTCCGAGGACCTTGACTTCACCGCCATGCGCGATGTCTCGGACGACATCTCGGAGGCCGCACCTCGCCTCTTGGAGGCCGGGCGGCGCGCGGGGGTGCGCCTCACGCGCGTCGAGCGCGTGCCGGGCGGGAAGAGCGGGCGCACCCTGAAGGTCCGGTACGAGGACATGAACCTCCACCCGAACCACCTTCCTCGTGCGGTTGAGCCTGCGGGAGCAGGTCCTCCTCCCGGCGGAACCTCGGCCGATCCACGATCCGTACCGCGTCGTCCCGCGCGACGCGCGCATGCCGACGATGGACCTGCGTGAGATCGCGGCGGAGAAGGTCCGCTCCCTCTTCATGCGCAGCCAGGCCCGTGACCTGTACGACTTGTGGTTCCTCCTGCGGGAGGGCGTCGCCCTGGACTCGGACCTCGTCGAGGCGAAGCTAGGCTGGTGGAAGAAAGGGATGGCCTTCCGGCCGGACGAACTCGGGCCCCGGATGGATCGCATCGGCGCCACGTGGCGGCGAGACCTCGAGCCTCTGCTGGGCCAGGTTCCTCCTTTCGAAGCCGTGGCGGGCACGATGCGCTCCCGCTTGCGGAAGGTCCGTGCGGGTCGGGCGTGAGGGCCCTCGGCAGAGGCTCGGAGGCGGCCCGCGGGCGGCGGCCCCCCCGCGACGGCGCCATGGCTCGGGAGCGAGAGGCGGATCGGGGCGGACCCTCCGCCCGGCTACGTCACGGCTACGTACACGTGGAGCCCCGAGTACGCGCTCAAGACGTCGCCGTCCTTGAAGAGGAGGAGCTGGATCTGGCGGCGCGGAGGCCTGTGTCGTCGGTCCGGAACGCGTAGGGCTGGGTCCGGTTCGTTCGGTTAACTCTGATGCTCTCGTCTCCTTGATACACAGGGTCTATATACACAGAATCTATACACACAGTCCGTATGGTGGCACGGACGATTTCCCTCTCCGAGGACGCATACCATGCCCTCGCGGCGTCGAAGCGGCCCGGTGAATCGTTCAGCGACGTGGTCCGCCGCCTCGTGCGTCGCCGATCCTTGACGGACTTGGTCGGCGTCGTGGACCGAAAAGCGGCCGACGCGATCACCCGGGCCATCGAAGCGAACCGCCGGGACCGGTTGGCCCGCCGCCGCAAGGAGCTCGGCCTTTCGTGATCGCCGACACGACCCTCCTCGTGGACTTGCTCCGAGGGTCCGAGGCGGCCCAACGGGAGGTGCGTCGCCTCGAGGCCGAAGGCGTCCTCCTCTGGGTTCCGACCCCGGCCGTCTTCGAGCTATGGGAAGGCGTAGAGCGGGCTGACCGTCCGGAGGAGGAGGCGCGCCGGATTGACGACGTGCTCGGGGATTATACCGTGTTGGCCTTCGAGCGCCCCCACGCCGCCCGGGCCGGCAGGCTTTCGGGAGCGCTCCTTCGCCGGGGGACGATGCTGGACCCCGTGGACGCGCAGATTGCTGGTATGGCACTCGACGAACGACTCCCGGTGCTCACGCGGAACGCGAAGCACTTCGAACGGGTCCCAGGTCTCAACGTCGCGACGTACTGAGCACGGTGGCTCCCTCGCCTCGCGCAGGATCACGTGGACCACGCGAGTGGGAGCGCTCGATCCGGACTTACGCCACGCGCACGTGCGGGTGGAGTGGAGTTCCCGGTAACGCGCTCGAGAAGTCGCCGTCCTGAAGAGGAGGAAGCGGACTTTCCGGAGGCCGCTGCAGGCGATGCGGGTCCGTTTCCCGGTTGATCGAGTTGCCAGTCAGCTCCCACCTCCGAGCTGGCGGAGCACCTCGTCATAAAGGTCCGTGCTCATCCGAAACGGACTCCGGGCGAGTTTGCGTACGATTTCCTCCCCCCGCGTGGGGGTGATCGCGCCCCGCGCGGTTGCCGCCAGGAGCAGTCCGAGGAGCCCCACATAGTCCCGGCCCTCCGCCTCAGCGACGGTCCGGGCGGGGAGTTCGCCGAGGACGAGCCGGTCTCCTTTCGGGGTCTCGAACAGGGAGGCCTCGCCTCTCCCCAGCCCGAGATCCGTCCACCGCGAGAGGTCCCCCCGGACGGGCACGACCTCGATCCAGGAGCCGCGGGCTTCTTGCAAGGCTTGGGATTCTCGCCCGGAGAAGACCTCCTCGGCGATTGCCGCCGTGATGGCGACCCGCCCCATCAGGTCTCGGAGAAAGGCCAGTTCGCCGATGGTATCGAGGGCGATGAGCGTCGAGGCGTCGACCCAGACGCGCATGGGTCAACCCTTGACCCACGTCCGGGCCTTCTCCCGGTCCCTGCGGAGATCGTCCAGGGAGATCCGGAAGAACGGAATCCCCTTCGCCGCCGCAAGGTCCGCCATCTCCCGGATGGGCACACCCGCGTAGCGCGCGGCACGGCTCAAGGTGAACTCGAGGTTCAGGTACCGCGCGAGGGCCTTCTCCATGCGCATGCGGCGGACGCCCTCCCGGAGCGCCGACCGCGCGAGCTCGGAGCGCGAGAGGCGCAGCTCCTCTGCGAGTTCGTCGAGGTCCTCGATTTCCTCGTCCTCCACGCGGACCTGGAGGTTCTTCATATGGCAATGTAATGACTTGTCATGTATTTGACGTTTCCGGACCGCGTGCGTTTGTCCGGTTCCGGAGGAGATGGATTCTCAGAGGCGGAGGCCCGTCTCGCCTTGGCTCCTCGCCTTCCTCGCTGAGCAGTCCGAATTGGCTCCGGGCGACGAACGTCCCGAGCCGGTGGAACGTCTCTTCCACGCCGGCGCCGGTCTTCGCGGACATCATGGCGAACTCGGCTACCGCGAGCCTTCCAGGGACCGGATCGCCTTGGCGATGCTCCAGACCTCGATCACCCCGTCGTCACGGATCCGGTCGAAGTGCCGGTCGTTGGAGACCAGGATGGCGCGCTCCTGGAGGCAGGTGGCGGCGTGGAGGAGGTCCGCGGGATCCGGGGTCGTCACGTGCTCCGCGCAGACCGTGACGAAATTCCGCTCGACCTGCACGAGCCGCGTGCGGCTCAACAGCGCTCCAACGAGCCAAGCCGCGGTCTCCGACCGAAACTCTTCGGCGTAGCGGAGCATCTCCTCGACCCAGAACGCGTTGCCCACGAGCTGCGTGGCGTCCCGCTGGAGGAGGGCGAGGAGGAACCGGAGGGTCGCCGTTTCCCGGCGCGGGTGCTTGACGGCCGCGACGAAGAGGTTCGTGTCAAGCAAGAAGATCCGGGTACGCCGTTCGGATGCGGGCACGCACTTCCTCCCGGACCTTGCGCGCGATCGCGTCGACGTCGCGTCCCGCGAGCTCCTTCTCGAGGCGGGCAGCGAGGGTGTCGACGTCGAGTTTCTGAAGTACGATCCGGCCGCCGTCCGCGAGGGCGATGAGGAGCTTCGCGCGCTCGTCGATCCCGGCCGCCTCGCGAATGGCCTTGGGGATCACGACCCGCCCGGCCCGGTCGACGGCGACGATGTCTTCCACGGAAGAAGCAATGCCATAATGCCATTTAACTCTTGTGATACCAAAATACCACGGATTCCCGTGGACTGGTTTTCATCGACCAGGCCGGTCCGCCCGGCCGGGCTACTCGCCCTCTTCGAGGAAGCCTCCGAACTGCCCCCACGCGATGAGAGCCCCCAGGCGCTGGAACGCCCGTTCCACGCCGGCACCCGTCTTCGCGGACGTCATGAGGAACTCCGCCCCGCAGCCCTCCGCGACCTTCTGGATGTCCTCCTGGCCGAACTCACCGTTCGCCTCGAGGTCCGCCTTGTTCACCGCAATGAGGACGGGCACGCGCATGACGACCTTCCCCACGGCGTCGATCCAGCCCGAGACGCCGTCGAGGGTGCTCCGGCGCGTGAGGTCGGCGACGGCCAGGACGCCGCGCGATCCCGCGAAGTACGCCTTCCTCAGCAGCTCCCGGAAGGTCTCGTCGCCCATGACGTCCCAGATCGTCATGTCGAGCTGCACCTCGAGGTGCTTCTCCTTGATCGGGATGCGCAGCTCCTTCTTCGTCACCTTGGCGCCGAGGGTCGTCTCGTAGCGGTCGTCGTACTGGTCGAGGACGTACCTCCGGATGAGGGACGTCTTCCCGACGGCCGCCTCGCCGACGAGGCACACTTTCGCCTTCATGACCACGGATCGCATGGATTCCGCGCCGCTGGGTGATGTCATGTGCGTGTCCCCCTCCTCAAAATTACCATCCGGTTATCGAATTTCGAAGGACGCGGAACCGGGCGTCGTCCGGAGCCTACGCCGAGGGAGCGCCCGGTGCGGGCCGGGCTGCGCACCCTTAAGCCCATTCCGAGGCTTCCTCGGCTGATGACTCGCGTTGCCATCATCGGGACGGGTCACGTCGGCCTCGCGACCGCGATCGCGTTCGCACAGTGGGGCCACGAGGTCGTTGGCGCGGACGTCAGCGAAAAGATCGTAGGCGACCTCCGGGCCGGCAAGACAACGCACTACGAGCCGGGGCTACCCGATGCCCTCGGGAGGTCCCTCGCGACCGGTCGACTCTCCTTCACGACGGACGTGGAGGCGGCTGTTCTACCGGCGGACGTCGTATTCGTGTGTGTGGGAACGCCTCCGAAGAAGGACGGATCGATCGACCTGGGCTACGTTCGAAAAGCCGCTCAGACCCTCGGCCGCGTAATCCGTTTGGCGTCGGCCTACAAGGTCGTCGTCGTCAAGTCGACGGTCCTTCCCGGGACGACGGAAGGTATCGTGCGAGCGGCCCTGGAACGGGCCTCCGGGAAGAAGGCCGGGACGGACTTCGGCCTCGCGGTAAACCCCGAGTTCCTGCGAGAGGGCAGTGCCGTCGACGATGCCTTGCATCCGGATCGAATCGTAATCGGTGCAATCGACGAGCGCTCGCAGCGGGTCGTCGAGGCCGTCTATTCCTCCGTACAGGCCCCGACGATGGCGACGAACCTGCGGACCGCCGAGATGGTCAAATACGCCACGAACGCGTTCCTCGCGACGAAGGTCTCTTTCGCGAACGAGCTCGCGAACATTTGCGACGCGTTCGGGGGCATCAATGTGGACGACGTCGTCGAGGGTGTTGGCCTCGACCCACGGGTCAACCCGAAGTTCATGAAGGCGGGATTGGGTTTCGGCGGGTCCTGTTTCCCGAAGGACGTCCAGGCCCTCGTTGCGGCCGCCCGCTCGAAGCGATATCCGACTCGGATCCTGACCGCGGTCCTCGGCCTCAACGAGGCCCAACCGCTGCGGGCCGTCCGCCTCGCGGAGACGGCCTTGGGCTCCCTGCGCGGCCGGCGCGTCGCGATCCTCGGTCTTTCCTTCAAAGGCGGCTCCGACGACATCCGGGAATCTCGCGCGATCCCCTTGGCCCTCGCCCTCCTTCGGAAAGGAGCGAACGTGGTGGGATACGACCCGGTTGTTCGCGAGGCTTTCCGCAAGGCCGTGCCGCGCGTTGAGATCGCGCACGACCTCTCGACCGCTCTGGAATCGGCGGACGTGTGCATCGTCCACAACGACTGGCCTCAGTGGCGCGAACTCGTGGGCGCGGACTTCCAAGGAATGCGCCGAAAGATCGTCATCGACGGACGCCGCATCCTGAATCGGAAGGCGTTCGACGGAGTGCGGCTCATCGTCCTTGGCGGCTGAGCCGATCCGACGGTCGTTCCCGGACCTGCGATTTCGCGAAGATGGGTTTATCCCCAGGCCCACGGTTCGTCGAGGTCGGATGAAGGCGGTCATCCCCGCAGCCGGACTCGGCACCCGGTTCCTTCCCTACACGAAAGCGCAGCCGAAGGAAATGATTCCCGTCGTGGACAAGCCGGCCATTCAGTATGTCGTGGAAGAAGCGGCGGCCAGCGGAATTCGAGACATCATGATCGTCACGGGCCGCGGGAAACGGGCCATCGAGGACCACTTCGATGCGAACATAGA
>DASPXQ010000265.1:0-4020 GCA_035637195.1 Thermoplasmata archaeon
TGCGCGACTTTCCGCGTCTCGAGGCGGGATCGGTTCACCCGATGGATGATCCGCCCGAGCACGAACTCGTCGCCGACGAGTAGGCGGTAGTCGGCGTCGGGCCGATCGAGGTCCACCTTCCCCGTCCGCCCGAAGTCGGCGCCGAGGGCGCCTTCGAGCGACTGCACGTCGACGTCCACGCCGATCCCTTCCGCGCGCACGCGGAACGTGCGGCCTCCGAGGTCGGTGTCTCGCGCCACCGCGCGGACCGCCTCGAATTCTCCCGCCGCGAGTTCCTCCGAGGCCGCGTGGGCGAGTCCGAGACGGCTCACCGCCCGGGTTGCAGGCCCGGACACGTCGAGGCGCAAGAGCTTCGGGCCGAACGTCGCGGCGCGGATCTCGACGCCCTCCGCCGCGCACGCCGCGTACGCCTCGGCGCGGGGGAGGGTCGGGTGTTCGCCGGAGAGCTCGATCGCGAGGCGCACGGACTTCGAACGGTCGGGAAGGAGATGAGCTTGCCGACGACCGTCATTTTGAAAAGGGGCGGGCCCTTCGGTGCGCCCGCGTGCGCATCCGGCCTTTCGTCCCGAACGACATCCCCGCGATCGCCTCGATCGTCCGCGAGGCGTTGCGGGAGAACTATCCGACGTCGCTGTACCTGGACATCCATCGCTGGTGGCGGGACGGATTTCTGGTCGCGGACCTGGACGGCCATCCGGTCGGATTCCTCGCCTCCGTGATCACGGCGGACGGACAGGCGCGCATCCTCATGTTCGCCGTGACGGCAGGCTTCCGTCGTCGCGGGGTCGGCGCCGCGATGATGAACGCCTTCCTCCAAGCGTGCGCGATGCGGGGCCTGAAGCGGATCGAGCTGGAGGTCCGCGTGTCGAACACGGAGGCGATCGCGTTCTACAAGCGGTACGGGTTCGAGATCGCCGGAGCCTTGCCGCGCTTCTACACGGACGGCGAGGACGGCTACAAGATGCTCAAGCACCTGTGAGCCGCGGACGACTCACTGATAGCCCTGAACGTCGTCGGCCTTGTGCTCGTTCCAGTAGTGATACGGGGACGATTCCCGCTGCGCGGACGACAGGTCCGTGCCGACGCCGGCTGAGTACGATCCGTAGCGCTCGCGGATTTGGTCTTCGATCGATCGCGAGACCTTCACCGCGCGTCGAACATGGTCCGCCTCGATCCGCTTGGCCTCTTCAGTGACCGCGATGTCCCCCGCGGACCGGATGAGGCCGCCCAGCTCCCGGAGGCGGAGGCTCAGGGCCTTGTCCTTGTTGTCGAGGGTCTTCGCGCGGCGACGCGCCTCCTCGACGACGACCCCCACGGCCTCGCGGGACGCCGGCGGGATTCGCTTGTCGACCATGATCTCCTGGGCGACGAACTGGGCGAGCTTCGCCCGGTTGCTTTCGGTGTCGGGCATCGTCGTCTCGACGAGGACCTCGTACCCCGCGCCGGTGATGCGCGATCGGAGCGGCGAGAGGAGGTGCGGGAGGTCCTGGATGTTGCACGCGCCGACGAAGATGAAATCGCACGGGACCATGTCGACCTTCACGCTCGCCCCGGCGCTCTGCGGATTCCGGCCGGAGATCGGGAAGCGCTTCTCCTGCATCGCCGTCAGGATGAACCGCTGGAGGTGGCCGAGTTGCGGCAACTCATCGATGAAAAGGACGCCTTGGTGCGCTTCGTGGATCGCACCCGCCACGACGCGGTCGTACGGCTGCGTCCCGAGCTGCGGGTGCCCGCCGTAAGGATCATGGCGGACGTCGCCGAGGAGCTCCGTCTCGCTCGCCCCCGTCGCGAGGACGAACGGACGCCGGGTGATGGGCACGAGGACCTTGCGCGGGCTCTCCTTCTCCACTTCGCGTCGCTTCTCGAGCGCCTTCTGGTCGAGCACGCGAATCATGTCGCCCGCCCGCTCGTATACGACGACCTCCTCCTTGCCGAACTGCTGCCGCGTCGTCGTGACGCGGTCTCGGCCGCCCATCTGCGCGAACGTGACTTCGAAGATGCCGCCGAGCAGATCGCCGAACGGATTCCCGACGTTGCCCTGGGCGGCGGCTTTCGGCCGACCGCACTTGGGGCACATCCGGTCCGTCGGAGACGAGTAGGTGCCGCAGTGGACGCACTTGTATCCGAGCCGCTCGGCCACGTTGATCGGCGCCTCCTTGGGGTCGATCAGGTCGCCTTCCGCGCCGGCGAGGCGGGTCCGCTCCGACACGACCTCGTCCCGCTGCTTCACCTCGACGAGGGGCCGCTCCGGGTTCTCCGGATTGTGGACGATGCGGATTTCCTCCGTGACGGCCGGGAGGTGGAGCGAGAGCGCTTGGGCGATCATCGATTTGCCGGTTCCCGGCGGGCCCACGAGGAGGAAGTGACGTCGCTGGTTCGCCGCGATCCGGGCGAGGGCGACCGCCTCGTCCTGGCCGACCACGCGCTTCAGCGGATCGTCCGGGATCAAGATCTCCGACGTGCTCTCGAAATCGTCGAGGCCGAATCCCTCGTCCGCCGCGAGCAGCTTCGTCCGCGCGATACGCTCCACCCCGGACCTACGGCGCGAGGTCGCTCCGCGTCCAGACCTCGACCCCGGTTGGCTGCTTCGTGATCGTGCCCATCTTCGTCCCGACGACGGAGTGCATGTTCATCTCGGCCGCGATGTCGAGGATCCGCTGCGTGATGATGCCGTCGAAGACGACGGCGCGGGTGTTCTTCTTGGTCTTCAGCGTCTCGACGAGCTCCCGCACCGGGATCTCCGACACGACGATGTCCGAATCGTCGAGGAGCCGCGCGGTCGATGAGCCGCCGAGCTGCACGAGCATGTCGCGGTATTTCTCGAGCTTCGGGTTCAGGGCTTTCGTCGTCGGCGAGAGAGGCGCGGGTGCGCGCTCCTCCCGGAACGCCGGCGCCTCCATGGGCCGCGCCTCGGTCGGCCGCGGCTCGACCGGCCGCGGTTCGGATCGGCCCTCCGCTCGTCCCGGAGGCCCGCCGGCCGGGCGGGTCTCGGGGAACTCGGATTCCGGCTTGTACCGCTCGCCCGAGAGGCCGTACATCTCGACGTACTGGTCCGCGGGGATCTTGTTCCGCAGGCACTTCATGATCTGCTTCTGCGTGAGCTCCTCGACCTCCTTGCCGCGCGGTGCGCGGGCGATGAAGTCGACTTCCGCGACCTGCAGCAGCTCCTTCAGGATGAGGTCGCCGCCGCGGTCTCCGTCGACGAACGCCGTGAGCGCGCGTTCCTTCGAGAGCTCCTGGATCGTCTTCGGGACGTTCGTCCCTTCGACCGCGATCGCGTTCTTAATCCCCGAGCGCAGGAGGTTCAGGACGTCCTGACGGCCCTCGACGATGATGATCGCATCGCTGTCCGCGACGTTCGGCCCGGAGGGCAGGCGCTCGGGCCCGAACGAGACGATCTCGGACACCTGGACACTCATCTTGACCTCGTCCAGGAGGTCCGTCCCGGACGTCTTCGACTCCTCGACCATCTGGCTCAGCAGCGACCGCGCGCGTTCGATGATCTTGTTGCGTTTCGTCACGCGGACGTCCTCGACCTTGTCGACGCGGATCGAGGCTTTGCACGGCCCGACCCGGTCGATCGTCTCGAGCGCCGCCGCCAAGATCGACGTCTCGACCTGGTCGAGCGAGGACGGGATGAGGATCGTCCCCTCGCTCCGCCCTTTCTTGCTCTGCACGTCGACCTCGATGCGGCCGATGCGTCCGCTCTTCTGCAGGTCCCTCAGGTCTAGTTCTTCTCCCAGCAGCCCTTCCGTCTGGCCGAAGACGGCCCCTACGACGTCGGGCTTCTCCACGATCCCTTCGGCCTCCATTCGGGCCTGGATCAGGTATTTCGTTGTACTCGGATCGATGTTCATGCTCGCACGTTCCGGATGCGGCCCTCGCTCGCGGTTTACCTCCCGCTATCCGGACAACTCTCGGCCCCGCAGGGCGCCGCAGCCTCCCATTCCCGGGAGGCAGGAAAGGATGATTCGGATGAGGGGGATCGGTGAATCGCGGCGCAAGCCGCTATCCCGGGTT
>DASPXQ010000266.1:0-2823 GCA_035637195.1 Thermoplasmata archaeon
CGTTAAGCACCGCGGGACCTTCCGGAGCGGCCGATGCAAATCGTCTTCCTCGGGACCTCCGGATCGTGGCCCACGCCGAAGCGGAACGTGAGCGCGGTTGCGATCAAACGCGGTCCCGAGGTGATCCTGTTCGACTGCGGCGAAGGCACGCAGCGTCAGTTCATGCAGAGCAAGCTGAGCTTCATGCAGGTCTCCCGCGTGTTCATCTCGCACTTCCACGGCGACCACTTCCTCGGGCTGCCGGGGATGGTGCAGAGCATGTCGATGAACGGGCGGGAGGCGCCGCTCGACGTCTACGGGCCGCGGGGGATCGAGCGGCTCGTCACGGACCTCCTGTCGCTCGGATACTTCACGCCGGGCTTCGCGGTCCGGGCGAAGGAGCTGCCTCCCGGCGGGACGGTCGATTGCGGGGAGTACGTCGTGCGGGCCTTCGAGGCGGTGCACACGGTGCCGTGCGTGGGCTACGTCCTCGAGGAGAAACCACGCCCCGGGCGGTTCGACTTGGAGCGCGCGGAGGCCCTTGGAGTACCGAGCGGGCCGCTGTACAGCCACCTCCAGGAGGGAGAGCCCGTCACGGTGGGGGGGCGCCTCATCCGTCCGGAGGACGTCCTCGGACCGCCGCGTCGCGGCCGCAAGATCGTGTACACGGGAGACACGATGCCGCACGACGGCCTGATGGACATCGCCCGGGACGCCGACGTGCTGATTCACGACGCCACATCCGATGCGTCGCTCGAGGAGAAGGCGAACCGGTACGGGCACTCGTCTTCCCGGCAGGCCGCGGAGATCGCGTCGAAGGCGAACGTGGGCTTGCTGGTCCTGACCCACCTGAGCCCGCGCTACGAAGACCCGACGTCGATCCTCCGGGACGCGAAGACGGTGTTCGACCGCGTGCAGGTCGCGGAAGACTTCACGGAGATCGACGTGGCGTATCCCGAGTGAGCCCGAGGCGACCTCCGCAGGGCGCGATTCCGTTATCGTCGGATAACGATAACGGCGGATCGCCGGCCTCAGCCCCGGACGGCCATCTCGGCTCTCGTCACCTCGACGAAACGGCCCATGGCGGCCCGGGCGCGCTCGGCGTAGGCCGCGACGCGGCGCGCGACCTCCTCCCGGGCCTGCGCGTCCTTCACCGGCCCGACGTATTCCTCGACCTGCTCCCGCCGGCCGCCGCGGCCCTCGTAATGCCAGAAGTAGAGATACCGAGACTTCCGCACCGTCTTCACGCAATACCCGCAACCGATCATCACGGACGGCCACCTCGCTCGCGACGCAAGAGGAAGGGAGTTATCGTTATTTAACGATAACTGCGGGGTGAGCGAATCGGGTCCGCCGGCCGATCTCCATGCTCCGCGCTCACAGGAGCTTCATCAGGTCCGACTTCGTGACGATTCCCGTCACATCGCCCCGCGTGGTCACGAGGACCGCGTTGTAGTGGCGCAACAGGCTCGCGGCGAGCTCGACCGGGGCCTTCGAGTCGACCTGGGGGAACGCGGGCTCCATGACCTCGTCGACGCGGATCCGCGCGAGGTCTTTCGGGTCCCGGCCGCTCAGGATCAGGTTGTTGATCACCTTGTCCGAGATCGAGCCGACCGGACGGCCGCTGTGCATGACGGGCATCTGAGAGAACTTCCAATGCTGCATCTCGCCGACCGCCGTCTGCAAGGGCAGCCTCGCCTCGAGGTACTGGACCTTCCGGGTCTGGATCTGGTCGACGAGCGCCTTCTTCTCCTGCTTCTTCAGCTCGGCCTGGAGGGAGTTCATGATC
This sequence comes from Thermoplasmata archaeon, assembly GCA_035637195.1. Taxonomy (GTDB): domain Archaea; phylum Thermoplasmatota; class Thermoplasmata; order RBG-16-68-12; family RBG-16-68-12; genus RBG-16-68-12. Next base: position 1,769 of record DASPXQ010000266.1, read on the forward strand.
CGCCGCACGACGTCGTACGAGGGATTCATCTGCCGCTTCTCGATCTTGACGATCGTCGACTGGCTGACGCTCGCGAGGCGCGCGAGCGCGGTCTGCGTGAGGCTGAGGGCCTTGCGCAGGCGCGGGATCTCCTCGAGGTCGGGCATCATCGGGCACGTCAAGGGAGGCGGGGTACATATTCCTGCCGGAATTTTCGAGTCAACCGGATATTATTAGCACAGCGAACGTCCGGGGACCCGAATCCCAGCCGCAACGCTTCGCCCGCCCGTCTAACACGGGTGCGACAAAAGACATATATGGACCTGGGCATCCACGCCGCACAGCGCCGGGGGCTCTCCGTGGCACGCAACATCTTCGTCGAGGAACTCATCCACACGCCGATCGAGCAACAGGGCACGGAGATCGTCGAGCGGAAAGGCATCGGCCACCCGGACAGCATCGCCGACGGACTCGCCGAAGCCGTCTCGCGGGCGTTGTGCAAGATGTACGTCGCGCGGTTCGGGCGCATCCTGCATCACAACACGGACCAGGTCGAGGTCGTCGGCGGGCAGAGCGCGCCCAAGTTCGGCGGGGGCGTGTTCCTCGAGCCCGCGTACATCCTCCTGGTGGGCCGCGCGACGACGGTCGTCAACGGCGAGCGCCTTCCCTACCGGACGGCCGCGATCGAGGCCGCGCACGACTACCTCACGCAGACGTGCACGAACCTCAACGTCGACGGCGACGTGACCTTGGACTGCAAGATCGGCCAGGGCTCCGTTGACCTCCGGGGGCTGTACGACACGCAGAAGCAGCTCGCGAACGACACGTCGTTCGGCGTCGGCTTCGCGCCGTTCTCCGAATTGGAGACGGTCGTCCTGCAGACGGAGCAGCTGATCAACGGGCCGCTGAAGGGCGACCTGAAGGCGGTCGGCCAGGACATCAAGGTCATGGGGGTCCGCCACGGGGACGCCATGCGCCTCACGATCGCCGCCGCGATCGTCGACAAGCACGTGTCCGACGGCGACGCCTACGTCGGCGTGATCGAGGAGCTCCGCGAGCGCGTCCTCGACAACGCC
>DASPXQ010000267.1:0-4588 GCA_035637195.1 Thermoplasmata archaeon
AGGCGCCTCGCTCCGGACGCGAGGGGCCTCCGAGCGCACGGCCCGTGCGACCGCTCGAAGGTCTCTCCGGATCGTCCGCTCGAGGCGGCGATTGTACAGGACCGCCGCGGGGTGGTACGTCGACACGACCGGCACGTCGTCCAAGAAGAGGCGTTTCGTCCGAGCGTCCCTCAGCTCGAGCGCCGCGCCGAGGACCCCTCGGAGCGCCGTCGAGCCCAACGTCACGACGACCTTCGGCCGGATCGCGGCGATCTGCGTCAACAGATACGGCCGGCAAGCCTCGATCTCGTCCGCGCGGGGCGAGCGGTTGCCCGGAGGCCGGCACTTCACGACGTTCGTGACGAAGACGGAGCCTCGGGGCACGCGCGCGGCGTCCAGGGCCTTGTCGAGGATCTTGCCCGCGGCGCCGACGAACGGCCGGCCGGACGCATCCTCCTCCTTCCCGGGTGCCTCGCCCACCATCACGATATCGGAATCGAACGGCCCGTCGCCGGGGACCGCGTACGTCCGGCCCACATGGAGACGGCAGCGGGTGCACGTTCGGATCGCCCGGGCGGTCTCTTCGAGGACGGCATGCGGGTCCGCGTCCGCCACGGCTCCGAAACGTCTCCCGCGCTCTTATCCTTCGCGGCCTACGACCGCATCTCCGCCCGGAGATTCGTCAGGTCCCGGATCTTCGGCTGGAGCTTCTCGATCCGCGCCTCGAGTCTGCGTCGGACCCGCTCGTAGCGCTGCTCGGCCTTCGTGCGATTCGCGGTCTGGAACCTCAGTGCGTCGTGCGCGCGTCGGATGTCCGCACGGTATCCGGCTTCGATGCGTCGCAGACGCTTCAGCTTGCGGTTGATCTTGTCCGCGGAGGGAATCGGCTCACCCCGAGCCCGGACGCTCGGACCGCTCTCACGCCAGGGTGCGCTTCCGGGCGATCACGACGTCGAGGACGCCATTGGTGAACGTGTACTTCAGGGTGTCGCGGTCCGCGTCCGCCGGCAGGTCGACCTTCGTGAAGTACGGCCGGTCCCCCTCGCCCTGGAGGACGAGCTTCCCCTCGTCGAGACGGACGCGAACCTCGTCGCGCGAGACCCCGGGCATTTCGGCGGTGAGGAAGATCGCCGACTCGGTCAGGATGACGTCGACGAGGGGATCCCGCGTCTTGATCTCTTCGCCCTCGAGCGCGGGCCGGGGTGCCTCGAGCCGCGATTCCCGCGTCCGCGTCGTGAAGCCGTAGATGAACGGCTCTCGGAACACCCCGAGCTTCCCTTCGAACGCGTCCTTGAGCATGCGGTGAATCGCACGGCGCGTCTCTTCGAACTCGTCCTCGATGCTCATGGGGGAAATCCGCTCCTTCCTCTCAGACCGCCGAACGATTCGCGGTCCCTCTCGTTCAACCCGAAGGAAATAATGCGTTGCTAATTTGATATAGTTTTCGAGAAGGGACGGTTGCTCCTGTGGAAGTCCGATGCGACCCGCGGCGGGTCGAGGCATTCCGCACCGGACGTGGTGGTCCGCACTCACTCCGACGCGGGCGGCGCGGCTGGCGGGCTCGCGGGCACCGCGGGCACCGCGGGCTTCGAGGCGGGCTTCGCCGGGGCCGCGGACGGCGGCGGGGCGGCGGTCCTCGGAGAAATCCGGCCTGCGGCGACCATGGCGACCCGTTCGACGAGCATCCGGTACCTCGGGATCCCGACGAACTCGATTCGGTCGTTCACGAGGATCGCGGGCCCGAATTTCAGCTTGTACTTCGCCAGGAGCGGCGGGGTCGCGTCCGGCGGCAGCACCTGGACCGTCCACTCGGGATGGTCGGAACGCAAGCGGTCCGCGATCTCTCGGATCCGCTCCTCCTGGTACCCTTGGACGGAGGCGAGGAACGCGACGGTCACCATGCGCTCGCGCCCGCGTACCAGGGCACGCCACATAAAGTTTGTGCGGCGGGCGGGCGAAACGAGATGGCGGCGAATACCGTTCCCGCGCCGGATGCGGTTCCTGGTGGCGTCCGACGCCGACGAGGCGAGCCGGGGCCAGAGGCAGGCCCTCCTCGAGGCGGCGTCCTGGAGTTCGGAGCCGGCGTTCGAAGGACGGCCCGCATGGCGATTCCGCGACCTCGTCCTCGCGACGATCGATGGGTCGCATCTCTATCGCGATCACCTCGACCGAGATCTCGAAGGGTCGTTCGGCGAGCCCGCCGATCTCGTCGTGTACCTCTCGAAGCACAAATCCGAGAGCGAACGCCCGAGCCTCACGGTCCATCCCATCGGGAACCCGGCAACTGCGGAATTCGGAGGACAACCGGAGACACTCGTCCCGTCGGCGCCCCGGTGGATGACGGCCGCCTTGCGGGCGTTGAAGCGGGCGGCCGCGCCCCTCGCCTACGCGGTCACGTTCGAGGCGACCCACCATGGGCCCTACCTGACGTCACCCACGTTCTACATCGAACAAGGGAGCACGGCACGCGAATGGAACGACGTGGCGGCGTCTCGGACGATCGCGCGGGTGTTGCTCGATCTCACCCCGGTCGACGCGCCGGTCGCGGTCGGGTTCGGCGGCGGCCACTATGTGCCGCGGCACACGGACCTGGCCCTCGAGCGACGGATCGCCTTCGGGCATCTCCTCGCGGCGTACGCCCTCGAGCGCGCGCCGCCGGCGATCGTGGACCAGGCGATCGAACGGACCCGCGGAGCGACGATCGCGTATCTGCACCGAAAGACGATCGGCAAGGAAGCGGTCCGGTCCCTCGAGGAACGGCTCGATTCCCTCGGGGTCCGCGTCGTCCGGGAGGCGGACCTCCCCATCGAACGGGGGGACGAAACTTCATAAGCCGACGCTGAATACCAAACTTCTAGGGAGGGGACCGATGCTGAAGGAGTGTCGTTCTCACGGATACTACCGGGACGAGTTCTGTCCTCACTGCGGGAGCGAAGGCAAGTTCCTGCTCAACAACGAGGAGGTCGAGACCCTCGGCCGTACGATGGCGGGAGTCCTGCGGCACTTCCCGGAGCGATACGGACTCGAGATGGACGCGCACGGGTGGGTCGATCTCCGTGATTTCTTGACGGCGATCCAGATCCGGAACCGCCGGTTCCGGTTCGTGCGGCAGCACCACGTCGTCGGGCTAATCGAGACCGACCCGAAGGGGCGGTACCAGTTCGAGGACGGCAAGATCCGCGCGACGTACGGACACTCGATGGACGTCGACCTGGACCTCCCGACTGAAGGCATCCCAGACATCCTGTTCTACCCGACGACAACGGAAGAAAGCCACCTCCTGCTCGACGCCGGCTTGCGGCCTTCCGATCGGAAGATGGTCCACCTCAGCGCGACCTTCGAAGCCGCGATGGAGGCGGGGCGCGTCCGCATCCAGGCTCCCGTGATTCTGGAGATCGACGCGAAGGCCGCGCGAGAGGGCGGCATCGTGATCCACAAGGCGGGGAAGACCGTCTACACGTCGAAGGAAGTCCCGGGCGAATTCCTGCGGCGCTCGACGCGAGTCGAGGAAGAATTGCCCTCGGAACCATCCGCCGACTCGACGGACTGATTTTCAATCCCCACACGATATATTAATGCCCCAATATGTTTATGAAGGCCCGTCGGATATCGTCGACTTCGGATGGGTGAGACATGCCTTCGGCGTTTGACCTGATTGGTCGCAACCCGGCTCTGCAGGAGCACTGGATCCGTCGTCTCTTCGCACTCCTCATCGATGCGCTCGTGCTGTTCGTGATCGGGCTGTTATTCGCGATCCTCTGGTCGATTTTCGCATGGGTATGGTGGCTCTCGGCCTTGTTCGGCGGGCTCCTTTGGTTCGTCTACTCGATGCTCCTCGAAGGCTTGATGGGCGGGACGATCGGGAAGAAGCTCCTGTCGCTCCGAGTCGTCGCGCTCGACGGCAACCTGGACCTGGTGCACACGATCATCCGAAACCTCTCGAAGGTGTACTGGCTCCTCTTCCTGGTCGACCTCCTCGTCGGGTTGGCGACCCACGGGGATCCGCGGCAGCGGTATTTCGACCGCCTGGCGAGGACGACCGTGACCCGCGTCGACCAGGGCGCGTACATGGAGGAGCAGTTCCGGATGATGCAACACGCCCCGCCAAATCCGATAACCCCTCAGGGCGCGTATCCGCAGGCGCCTCCGCCGTCGTCGCCGCCACCGGCGCCGCAGTCCGCCGGCGGCTCCGGAAGCTGGCCGGGACAGGCTCCCTCGCAGAGCACCTGGCCGCAGCACTCGTGGGACGAACAGGGCAAGCTCGTGAAGGAGATGCGGTACTGCACGGCGTGCGGCGGCCAACTCGTGGCGCGGGGCGACGGCAAGCTCACGTGCGTTCGTTGCGGCGCCGTCTACTGATCACGTGAAGCCGCCGCGGAACCACACCAGGTTGAAGGCGACCATCGCGAAGTAGCTCGACGTCAGCACGGCCCCCGATCGTGAAGTGATCTTCCACTCGCCGAGCATAAGCGCGAGCAGCAGGAACGACGTCAGGACCATCGCGCCGACCACGGGCAGCAGCAACTCGACCGAATACGTCGACGGTCGCAGGAGCCCGATCACGCCGAGCGTCAGGAGGGTCGTGACGACGCTCGCCCCGATCCCCACG
>DASPXQ010000268.1:0-13598 GCA_035637195.1 Thermoplasmata archaeon
CGAGACCCGGGTGGACGACGATGGAATCCTCCACTTCCGGATCGACAAGCAAACCGCCTATCTCGAGAAGCTGACGCTCGCACAGGACACCGACCCAATCGACGTACGCCTGAAGCTGATGGCGTTCCCGGCGAAGCCGGAGGTGGCGAGGCAGCTCGCCCGCTCGGTCCTCGCGGGAGGACTTTAAGTGCGGCTCACGACGGCGCAACGGCGTCTCCGGGACGAAGGCTCGCCAGCCCAACGGATGTCGATGCGGCTCCTCCTGACGGTCGCCCGACTCTCGGAGGCGGACCGGCTCGTGCCGATCACCTCGGCCCATGTCTCCGGCGCGTCGTACAAGATGATCGGCGACCCCGGGCTCGAGTTCCTGGAGGACTTCGCCCGAGACGCCCGGGTGAGCGTGCCGACGACGGTGAACCCGCTCGGGACGGATCTCGCGCAATGGCGAGAGCTCGGTGTGCCGGAGACGTTCGCGGCGAAACAACGACGCATCGCGTCCGCGTACGAGGCGATGGGCGCGCGGCCGACGTACTCGTGCACGCCGTACGACGAGCTCCCTCGCCCGGCGTTCGGCGAGCATCTCGCGTGGGCCGAATCGAATGCGGTGTGTTTCGCAAATTCCGTGCTCGGCGCCCGCACGAACCGGGAAGGCGGTCCGTCCGCCCTCGCCGCGGCGATCGTCGGCGCCACGCCCGACTCCGGGCTGCATCGGGACGGGGGACGCCAGCCCACGGTCATCGTCGACGTGCGCACGAGGCCCCGAGGCATCGACTTCTCCCTCCTCGGACTCGTGGCCGGGGAGCGGGTGGGAGACGGCCTCCCGTACTTCCGCGGATTCCGCGGGACGGAAGCCGACCTGAAGTGGCTCGGCGCGGCGCTCGCCTCCTCCGGATCGTGCGCGATGTTCCATCTCGCGGGCATCACGCCCGAGGCGCGCCGCGCGCGCCTCCAGGGGCTCAAGGTCCTCTCGATCACCCGCGCGGACCTTCGGGAGACCGAGCGGCGCTACACCGACGGCACGGACGCCGACCTGATCGCGTTCGGGTCACCGCAGCTCTCGGCCGCCGAGTTGCGCGACGTCGCGACGCTCCTCGGTCGGACGCCGCCTCGCATCCCGGTCTGGGTCTTCACGAGCCGCGCGGTGCGGGAGGCGAATCCGGATTCCGTGGCCGCGATCGAGCGACACGGAGGCCGGGTCCTCGCCGACACCTGCCTCGAGGTCACGATGTTGGAGCACCGATTCGGCACGGTCGCGACGCCCTCGGGCAAGGGCGCGTACTATCTGCCGACCCTGTGCCATCAGAAGGTCATCCTGGCCGACGTCCGGGATCTCCTGGAGCGGTACGCATGAGGATCCGCGCGCGGCCGATCGCTCCCGGTCGGGCGACCGGGACCGCCCTCGTCCATCCGCAGCCATTCTCCTTCGTGGGCGGGGTGGATCCGAGGACCGGGGCCGTGCTCGACCGCGGCGCGTCCGCGCCGGAAAATTCGCTCGCGGGGCGCGTGTTCGCCTTCCCGCATGGAAAGGGGAGCACGGTCGGGTCGTACGTCCTCTACGGCCTGGGACGGCGCGGCGTCGGGCCGGCGGCGATCGTGAATTCGCGCGCCGAAGCGATCGTCGCGGTCGGTGCCGTCCTCGCGGGCGTCCCGATGGTCGACCGAGTGGATGTCGGAGGAATCCGGTCGGAGGATCGGATCACGGTCGATGGCGATCGCGGCGTCGTCGAGCTCCCCGAGGTACGTGCTCGCGCCGTCGTGTCCGTGGTCCTCCGAAACCGTGGACGGATCCTGATTGTCCGGCGGAGCGAAGCGGTCGGAAGCTTCCAAGGTCGCTGGTCCGCGGTATCCGGTTACATCGAGGGGCGAGAGGACCCGCGCGACCGCGCGGTCCGCGAGGTCCGGGAGGAGACGGGCCTCCGACGTCTCGTCCTTCGGGCGACCGGGCAGCCGGTGCTCGCACGGACCGACGCCGCGGTCTACGTCGTCCACCCGTTCCTCTTCGACGTTCCGAGCCGCACGGTCCGACTCGACTGGGAGAACGTCGATCACGCATGGGTCCGGCCCGAGGACCTGGGCCGATACGACACGGTCCCACGGCTGGAGGACGTCGTCGCGTCCGTCCTGCCGTCCATTGCGTCGACTCCCACGCCGTCCCCGAGGCGTCCGCGGAAGACGATCAGGAAGACGTTTTCCCCGGGATGACCCGGTCCACTTCCCGCTCCAAGAGCGTCATCTGATGTGCATCGAGGGCGGATGGGTTGACAGACAGCAGGAGGACCGCCCCGTTGATTGCCACCTGGTCTCGTAGGGACTGGATGAGCCGGAGGACCGTGATGAAATTGTTATTCGTCACGAGGTATTCGAGGCCGTCGATCAAGATGACGCCGGTCGTCCCGCCGAGGAATTGCTCGACCGAGAGGGAGAGTTTCTCCAGGTCCTTCGGTCGAACCGAGTTCTCCTTCCCGACGTTGCTGAGCCAGAGGATCCGGAGGTCCACGCCTCCGAACCGCTCACGGACCTTCTTCGGATAGACCCGCGTGATGCAGAGGCCCGTCTTGCCGGCCTGCAAGGCGGTCCGGAACAGGTCGTACACCTCGCTCGGGGTCTTCTCTTCGATCAGGTACGTCGAGGAGTCCTTCAGAGGCTGCGCGGCCTCATTCGCATCGCCGGCCTCGGGGTGACCCGAGCCCGGCGTCTGCGAGGCGCCACAAGCAGGGCACACCGTCCAGTCGGATGGGAGCAGGGCGCCGCAGGCGACGCACGCGACGCGCGGCGCGACGGACGGGCCGATGCCCGAGAGCACGAAGCCGCATGCCTCGCATGCGTCCGAGCCGGGCGGGACCGGAGCTTGGCAACGGGGACAGGGCGTCGCCTTCGTCGTCGCGGGCTCGCCGCACCGGGGGCATCGTCGGACGCTGGCCGGAATCGTCGCGCTGCAGGTCGGACACTCGACGTCAGCGGGTCCTACCTTCGATAGCGCCGCCATGATCCGCTCGGCATCGGACGGTTCGAGGCCCTCGATGACCGCGAGTTCCGCCTTCGTCGCCGCCTTCAGCGCGGCGACGCTCTTGTACCCGGCATCGAAGAGGGCCATCGCCTTCGCCGTCGTGATGCCGGGAACCTTCGTGAATTCGCGGAGCGACTCCGACATGTGGAGCGGCGTCACCCCGATCGTGACCGAGCGGCCGTCGACGTCATTCCATTCGACGACGTACTCCGACCCGACGTCCTTGTCGGTGAACACGAAGCTGCGGGACCGCGTCTCCCGCGCCATGAAGGCTGCCTGGGGCGCGAGGGTCGCGGCGAACTCCTTGTTCGTCTTGACGACCGTCGCGATGAAGTCGTCCACCTCGAGGTCGATCTCCTTCCGCATCTGTTGCACGCGCCGGATGATCTCCCGGGCGTAGGACTCCGCCTGGAGCTCCGGCGTCACGCGAAGGTCGAGGTACAGCTCGCCGTGCGGCGTCGTCGCGACGAGGACGTCCGGAGGCACCTGCTTCTCGAATCGCACCATGGACGGCTCGATCGTGACGATCTGGCCTTCCACGCCGACCTCGTACGGCCCTCGCTCGAGCGCCTTCCGGATTTCCTCGGCGGGCCGCGCCTCGAGGACCTTCACGATCTTCGGCTGGAGGACCTTGTACGCCTTTCCAATCGCGGCGGGATCCGGCTTCGCGACGATCGCCATCCCGGAGAACTCATCCGTGGGCTTGAGGACGGCGAGCTCCTTCGCGTTCGTCAGCTCGAGGAAGACGCCCTTCAACGAATCGAGGGCGGCGGCCGCACCCGACGTGGGTGCTCGGACCGCCACGAGCTTCAGCGGCCAGCGGAGCTTGCGGCCCCCCTTCTGCCGCTCCTTCGAGACGACCTCGACGAGCTCTTGCACGATGGCCATCGACGCTTCGAGGTCCTCCTTGCGGCGTCCTTCGATGGCCGAGGGCCAATCGAGCATGTGGACGCTGAGCTTGCGGCCGTCGAGACGCTGGTAGATCGCCTCGGCGATGTACGGCGTGATCGGCGCGAGCAGTGCCGCGACCGTCCCGAGCGATTCGTGCAGGACGCGGTAGGCGGCGAGCTTGTCACGGTCCGTCGCATCGGTCCACGTCCGTTCGCGGACGAGCTTGACGTACCACCGGGACAAGTCGTCCAGGATGAACGACTCGACGGCGCGGTACGCTCGGTGGAGGCTGTACGTCGCCATCTCGGCGTCGACCGTTGCCTTCACGGCTTCGAGCCGCGAGAGGAGCCACCGATCCTCGTGTCGAAGGTGGCCTTCCACGTTCGGCGCGCCGGGTGCAAACGGATCGAACCGATCCAGTACCATGTACGTCGTCGCGAATCGTAGGACATTCCACAGGATGTTCAGGGTCCGAAGGGCCGTCCGGACCCCGTCTTCCTGGAACGTGATGTCGTCCCACGGCGCGTTCACCAGGACCATGTACAGCCGGAGCGCGTCGACGCCGAATTTGTCGACGACGGTCGAGGGCTCGATGTAGTTCCCGAGGGACTTGTGCATCTGCCGGCCGTCCGGGCCGTTCACCCATCCGTGCATCAGGACGGAGTCGTACGGGGCTCGATCGAAGGCGACGACGCCCGCGGCGAGCTGCGAGGCGAACCAGCCGCGCGTCTGGTCGGGCCCCTCGACGATCCAATCGGCGGGCCACCAGCGCTTGAACTCGTCCTTCCGCGCCGGGTACCCGAGGCTCGCCCATGTGGAGACGCCGCTCTCGAACCAGACGTCGACCGTGTCGGGGACCCTCGCCATCGTCCCGCCGCACTCGCTGCACGGCAGTGTGACGGCATCGATGCCGGGGCGGTGGAGGTCCATGCCCTCCTGGTAGCCTTGGCCCTCCCGGAGCTCGGCCGACGAGCCGACGACGACCCAATGGCGGCACTTCGGGCACCGCCAGATCGAGAGCGGGACGCCCCAGTACCGCTGTCGGGATATGCACCAGTCCCGGAGGTCCTCCGTCCAGCGGAGCTGCCGAGCGGAACCGGCCCAGTCCGGGTACCACCGGACGCGCCGCACCTCGTCGACCATCTTCGGCTTGATGTCCGAGACCTTCAGGAACCACTGGACCGTGGCGCGGAACAGGATCGGCGTCTTGCACCGCCAGCAGTGCCCGTAGGCGTGGACGAGCGTTCCCTCGGCGAACAGCGCGCCCGCGGACCGCAAGTCGTCGATGATAATCGGGTTCGCCTCCCTCACGTGCTTCCCGGCGTACTCGCCGGCGTCCGGGGTGAAGTGCCCCCGCTCGTCGACCGGGGAGAACGCCGGCAGGCCAAGCCGCTGACCGAGCTCGAAGTCTTCCGGACCGTGACCGGGCGCGGAGTGGACCAGGCCCGTGTGCTCAGCCTCGACGACTTCGGAGGCGACGACCTTGTGCACCCAATCGCCCTGGACGCCGGCCTGGTACGGGATCCGCGGCGCGAGCGGATGCACGTACGCGCGACCGACGAGTCGGTCCCCGGTCGTCCGTTCGGCGATCTCGTAAGAGCCGATGCCGCCGAGCGCCATCACCGTCGGGACCGCGGATTCCATCATCCAAACGTCCTCCGTCTGTTCGCCGGAACCGACCCGCACCTTGGCGTACGAGAACTGCGGATGGACCGCGATCGCGAGGTTCGCGGGTAGCGTCCAGGGCGTCGTCGTCCAGATGAGCAGGGTTTCCTTCGGATGGTCGGTGAGCGGGAACTTCACGTAGATCGAGGGGTCGGTCTCGTCCGCGTACTCGACCTCCGCGTCGGCGAGGGACGTCTCGTCCCGCGTGCACCATTGGATCGATCGCAACGCTTCGTACAGGAGCCCCAGCTCGTGGGCGCGCTTCAGGGTCCACCATGCGCTTTCGATGTATTCGTTGCGGATCGTCATGTAGGGACGGTCCCAGTCCAGCCAGACGCCGAGGGATTGGAACTGCTCCGTCATCTTCTTCAGGAGATCCAGGGAGAAGGTCCGGCAGGTGTCGATGAACTTCGCGATCCCGAGGTCCTCGATCTCCTTCTTGTTCGTGATCCCGAGGGTCTTCTCGACCTGGACCTCGATCGGGAGGCCGTGCATGTCGTAGCCGGGTTGGTCGCGGACGTGGAAGCCCCGCATTCGCCGGTAGCGGACGATGGCGTCTTTGATCGTCTTGTTGAGCACTTGGCCGAGGTGAATCGAGCCGGTCGTGAACGGCGGGCCGTCGCCGAAGTAGTATTCCGCTCCGCGCTCGCGCGCGGCGACCGTCTTCGGGTAGACTTTCGCGCGCGTCCAGAATTCCTGGACCTGCCGCTCCAGCTCCGCTGGAGCGTACGACTTCTCCGCCTGCTTGATCATCGCAGCCCCGCTCCCGGGGAATTCGGGCGACCGCGGGGCTTCTTCATCGCCCCGAGGCGCGATCCGCCCATTCGACAGGCTCTATAAGAACATGCGGGGCCGAAGGATATCACGAATCGAGCCGCACAGGTCCGCGACGCCGAACCGGCGCCCGGAGGGCCGGGAGCGAGATTTGAACTCGCGTCAAGGGATCCACAGTCCCCTAGCATAAGACCAGGCTAGCCCATCCCGGCCGCAGGGCGACCGAAGATTCGAGGTGCATATAGGGTTTTGGTCGGTTCGGCGCGAAGCCGGAGACCGGCGTGCGCTCGAGTTCTTTCACCGACCTCCCGGGACGGCGTTGAACTACCTCCGAGCCCGTTCGAATCCACGGTCCGATCATGGCCTCGCCGAAACGTAGCCCCCGAATCCGTCCCGACCGCGAGCGGTTGGAGTCGCAAATCGGCCGGTCGACGTTGATCGTGGTCCTGCTCGGATCGGCCGGAAACGGCCTCGAGGAGCGGAGACGGGTCGCCCGCCTCCTCAACGAACTCGGGATGGCCGCGCTCGTGCCGGAAGATGACTTCCCTCGAGACGTAGGCGCCTCCGTCTTGGAGCGCGCAATCCTTCCCGGGCCGACGTCGACTTGGTTTTCGTCAGCGTGGAGTCGTGGGGAAGCGCGACCGAGTTCGGGCAGTTCCATACGGATCCACGAATCGCCAGCAAACTCCGGGTCCTCGTCGACCCCGAGCACCATCCGCTCCATGGCCCGAAAGATGGATACTTGAAGGACCTTTACCTGACCCACCTCGCCGCATACGGCCACGTGTACGCCGTGGACGGCGGCCGTACGGTGCGCGTGCCTTCGAAGGAATCCCTCGTGCTCCTGATGGCGGAACGATACCGGCAGCTCAAACGGTTTCAGCCAAACCTTATCAGGTAAAGATACTTATACCCCATCAACTATCGTTGATTTACGAAAGCCGTTCCCGATATCCAAGAGATCGGCCCAGAGCTCCTCGACCTCCTGCGGGCGTACACCGCCCTCGACAATCCGATTCGCCTCAAGGCGTATCTTCTCATCCGCCAGTCGGGCGACATCCCGTTTCACGCGCTGGCGAAGAGGTTGGGCGTGGAGAGTGGATTGCTCGCCTACCATCTCGGAGTCCTCAAGGTGGCGGACCTGGTCGAGATGAGATACGAGCGCGCGGGGCGCGAAATCTCGAGATACCGCCTCTCCGGACGTGGAAGGGAGCTCTACCCCACGCTGTTCCCTCCACGCAAGGAAGCGTCCAGGAAGTCCGCGAAAGCTTCCGTCCGAGTCGCCGCTCGGTAGGCGGACCACGGCGTCGCGTCACTCTTTGGGCATCTCAAGAAGCCCCGCGAGTGGTTTTTGCACGAGGACCAGCGCCGATCCAATGAACACGATGCCGATCCCCATGACTCCGAGGAGCATCGCAACGTTCACCGGGGTAAGGATGACGCCGATGCCGCCTCCGAACAGCAGCACGACGCCCGCGGTCCCGAGTCGCACGCTCGTTCTCCGCCGACGTGCCGCAGCCTCCCGGGCCTCCCGCGCTCGCTCGGCGGGCGTCGTCCGGCTCGACTCCATGGAACCCGATTCGGCCCCTCTCTATTTCAGACCTCCGCACAGCGCCGCTGTCCCTGCACAAACGTTTTGTATCGCAGGAAGGATGGCACGCGGATGGCCGCCAAGCGAGACCTCGTTTCGATGCTCGACGTCCGCGACGACCTGGTCGGGCTGCTCGAGTTGGCGGGAAAAATCAAGAATCGGACCAAGGCCGGCGAGCCGTACGAACCGCTGCGCGGAAAGAGCCTCGCGATGATCTTCGAGAAGGCGTCGACGCGCACGCGCGTCTCCTTCGAGGTCGGCATGACGCAACTCGGCGGCCATGCGCTCTTCCTGAGCCCGAACGACACGCAAGTCGGTCGAGGCGAGACGATCGCCGATACCGCCCGGGTCCTGAGCCGCTACGTCGACGGCATCATGTACCGCGCCTTTCGGCGGGAGAGCGTCCGAGAGCTCGCGGCGAACGCGACCGTGCCCGTGATCAACGGCCTCGATGACAAGGAGCATCCCTGCCAGATCATCTCCGACCTGTTCACGATCCAGGAGAGGAAACGCTCCCTTTCGGGGCTCAAGCTCGGATACATTGGGGACGGCAACAACGTGTGCAACTCCCTCTTGCTGGGGGCCGCGATCGTCGGGATGCACATGAGCGCGGCGTGCCCGAAAGGCCACGAGCCAGACGCGGAACTCCTCGCGGAAGCGCGGCGCGTCGCGAAGGCGAGCGGCGCAGGACTCGGCATCGAACGCGATCCAATGGCGGCCGCGAAGGACGCCGATTTCCTATACACGGACGTGTGGGTGTCGATGGGGCAGGAGAAGGAACGCGAGGAAAGGGAGCGCGCCTTCAAGGCGTACCAGATCAACGCGAAGCTCCTCGAAGCTGCGAAGGAGGATGCCCTCGTGATGCACTGCCTACCGGCCCACCGTGGACTCGAGATCACGGACGACGTCATGGATGGGCCGCAGTCGATTGTGTTCGACCAAGCCGAGAACCGCCTGCACGCGCAGAAAGCGATTCTCGCCCGGCTCTTGGCCGGTATCTGACCTCGCGCGACAACCCGTATATACGCCCCATCCTTTGCGGGCCGCGATGCGAGGCGCCCGGCGGTGGCTCCGGCTCGTCGCCGGCGCCGTGATCCTCGCTGGTGTCGCGGCAGCCCTCCTGAATCCCTCGTCTGCGCTGGACGCGATCCAGCTCCCTCTCCTCGGCGCCTTCTCGACCGCGCGGATGGTCGTCGCGTACCTCCTCTCCCTCGTCTTCGCGATTGTCTTCGGTCACACCGCCGCGACGAACAAGAAGGCCGCAATCGTCATGCTGCCGCTGCTCGACGTCCTCCAGTCGATCCCCATCCTGGTCTTCTTCCCCGCTGCCCTGCTCTTCTTCGTCGCGACGTTCCATGGGAATCCGATCGGCATCGAATTCGCAGTCGTCTTCCTCATCTTCACGAGCATGGCGTGGAACATGGCGTTCGGGGTGTACGAATCCCTCACGACGATCCCCCAGGACCTCGAAGCGGCCGCCACGAGCTTCGGCCTCAGCGGTTGGCTTCGGTTCCGCCTCCTCGCCTTTCCCGCCGTTATCCCGAAACTCGTATACAACTCGATCCTCTCCTGGACGAACGGCTGGTTCTTCCTCGTTGCGAGCGAGATCTTCTCTGGGAACGGCGCGGAGTTCCAGCGGCCCGGCCTCGGCGCTTTCATCGCGATCGCGGGCCGGAATGGGGACGTTCCGTCGATCGCGATCGGGCTGGCGGTCCTCGCCGCGATCGTGCTCGCACTCGACGTCTTCGTGTGGCGTCCCCTGAGCGTCTGGTCCGAGCGGTTTCGGATCGATGCCGTGGCGCGCGAGGGGGCGAAGGTCCCGAGGTACGAGCCGCTCCGCTGGCTTCCTCGCTTTTCCCGAGTGAGGCGGACGATCCTCACGCGCGCGCGGCCTGTCGCGGACACGTACCATCGCGCCTCGGTCCGGCTCGACCGGGTGTACGCGTCGCACCGTCGCGCCGTCCGTGAGATCCGCGCAGTGGACCTCGTGATGTTCCTGATCATCTTCGTCATTGTCGTCACGACGGGACTCGTCGGTCTGACGCAACTCTTCCTCCGTCCGCTGCCCGCCAAGGCGGGGCTTTTGCCGGAGGCCACACTCTTCTCGTTCACGCGCCTCCTGATCGCCTACGGCATCGCCCTCGCATGGACCATCCCGATGGCCGTCCTCCTGGGCGAGAGCGACCGAGCGTCTCGATTGCTCACGCCGGTCCTCGAGATCTTCGCGTCGCTCCCCGCGACCGCCTTGCTGCCGGTCATCCTGGGATTCTCGCTCCTCGTCGCCGCCTCGGTCGCGGATACGGCGGCGCAACTCGCGGCAATCCTGATCGCGCTGTTCAGCATGCAGTGGTATCTGCTGTTCAACCTGATCGCCGGCGTCCGCAGCATCCCGGAAGATCTCCGGGAGGCCGCTCGCTCTTTCGGACTCCGCGGTCGGACGTATTGGAAGCGGGTGTTGTTGCCGGCGATGACCCCGTCCCTGCTCACCGGGAGCATCACCGCGTGGGGCGCGGGCTGGAACGCCCTCATTGTCTCCGAGTTCGTGCAGTATGCGAAGCGGTTGTACGAAGTACCGGGCTTGGGATCGCTGCTAAGCGAGTCCGTCTACGTCACGCCGGACGGCGAGATGCTCTTCCTCACCGCGCTCTCGATGATCGTGGTCGTCCTCGCGATGAACAAGCTCCTCTGGCGGCCCCTGTTCAAGCGCGCCGCCATCCGGTATCGCCTCGAGGTGTAGGATGGCCGCGGCCACGCCCCTCCTCGACGTGCGGGATGTCACGAAGTCCTACTACGAGAACGGGAAGGAGTTCAAGGTGCTAGAACTCATCCGATTCTCCCTCACGGAACGCGATTTCGTCTGCGTCGTCGGGCCGTCCGGCAGCGGGAAGTCGACGCTCCTCCGGATCCTCGTGGGGCTCGAGAAGCCCAATTCGGGCGAGGTGCTGTTCGAAGGCGAGCCGATTCGTGCGGACAACCCGCAGGTCGCGATGGTGTTCCAATCGTTCGCCTTGTTCCCCTGGCTCACCGTCGCGCAAAACGTCGAGATCGGGCTCGAGGCGAAGGGGTTGACACCGGAGCAGAGGCACGGGCCGGCGCATAAGTTCATCGACGCGGTCGGGCTGACGGGGTTCGAGAACGCGTTCCCCCGCGAGCTCAGCGGTGGGATGAAGCAGCGGGTCGGCATCGCCCGGGCCCTCGCGATTGAGCCGTTGCTCCTGTGCATGGATGAGCCCTTCTCCTCCCTCGACCCCCTGACGGCCCAGAACCTGCGGGATGAAATCTTGCAGCTGTGGTCGGACCCCAACCTCCCGCCGAAAGCCGTCCTCATGGTCACGCACAGCATCGAGGAGGCGGTCTACCTGGCGGACCGCGTGATCGTGATTTCGAGCCGTCCTGGGCGGATGGTTGCCGAGCTCGTCATCGACCTTCCGAGGCCCCGGAATCGCAAGGAGCCGGAGTTCTATGGCTGGGTGGACGAGATCTACTCGCTGATCGTTTGAAAACCGGAGGTCAAATGTCTAATAGCGGCGACGACGTTGGACCGCCGAAGCGGGTGAAGGACTTTCACTCCATTTCAAAGGCTTCCGTAGGCCAAGTCCTTGGACTCGTCGAGGCCGTCGACGAGACCGGAGGGACCGCGGACGTCGCCACGATCTCGAGAGAGGTCGAGATGGACATCGACCGTCTCGGGCCAATCCTCGCCGCCGCAGAATTCCTTGGACTCCTCGAGGTCGAGGACGGCGACGTGCGCATGACGGACCTCAGCCGCAAGCTCCTCTCGGCGAGCGTCCGTGAACGGAAGTCCATCGTCCGGGGGATCATCGACGACTTGCCCGTGTTCCGCCGCGTGACGGAGATGGCGCGAGTCGCGGGCCGCCCGCTCGATCGGCGGGAGGTCGTCGACGCCCTCGCGGCGAACGTCGGGAGCCATCAGGCGGAAGAGGTCTTCAAGGCGCTCGTCTACTGGGGCCGCTACGTCGAACTCGTCCGGTACGACAGCGAGTCGGAGCTGCTCAGCCTGCGGACGCCCTCGAAATAATCGCTATTCGGTCGCGCCGAAGAACTGGCGCAGGACCGGATGCATCTCCATCATCTGCTCGCGGCCGATCGCCTCGTACAGCTGGATCATGATCCCGACGGCCAGCAGGACCCCGGTGCCGGACGCGTTGCCCACCGTCCCGATCATGTCGGCGCCCGCCGCGAGGGCGCCCACCGAGGCTCCAGAAATCACCGCCACCACCGGGATGTACCGGTCCAGCACCCGACGCAAGACGCGCGGGTCTCGCCGGAATCCGGGGATCTGCATCCCGCTTGACTCGATCTGGCGAGCGACGTCCTCCGGTCCCATGTTCGTCGTCATGATCCAGAACTTCGCGAACATGACGGATCCGCCGATGAATACGAGCAGGAACACCAGGAGATGCACCAAGACCTGCCAGTACTGGAGTCCCCGCAGGTAGACGCCGTACTGGAGCGGATTGAAGAGCGGCAGGAGCCAGTCCTGCACGCCGTTGATGTTCGAGAAGTAGTACGCCAGCCCGCCGATGGGCGTCGTCCGTTGCAGCTGCCCGTTCACGACTCGGTAGTCGGACGCGCTCGGATAGGCACCGATGAGCGGATTCTGGCCGAGGACGGGCCATTCGGGATGCTGCCAGAGCAGCAGCGAGAACATGCTGACGTTCGCGAGGACCGCGGCGACGAGGATGACGGGGATGTTCGACGCGTACATCAGACGGATCGGATAGCGGCCCCGCGCCCCACGGGCCATCCCGTGAGCCAGGGGGAGCTCGATCCGAGTCGACTCGACGTACGCGACGATCAGGAAGATCGCGATCGTGCCGATCAACGCGATGAGCGGGTTCGGCGGCTGAACCAGGAGTTGCTCGATTCCGCCGTTCGCGAGCGTGCTCGCCGAGAAGTTCTGGAAGAAGTAGATCGTCTTCGGGATCGCTCCCGCGGGGACCGAGCTTCCCGTGTTGGCGGGCTCGAAGTTGAACGTCCCGGTAAAGATCTGCTGCGCGACCCCGCCCGCGATGAAGAGCGAGATGCCCGACCCGATCCCCCACTTCGACACGACCTCGTCCATCAGGAACACGAGGTAGGATCCGCCGAAGAGCTGCGCGATGATGAAGAACTTGGCCCACGTCTCCCCCTGGCCCGCCGGAAGCACCCCGAAGAACCCCGCCCCGTTCAGGCTCGTCACGAACGGCGCGGCGGGGGTCAGGAAACCGTAGACCTGCGGGACCGCCTCGACGAAGATCATCACGATCACGAGGAACTTCTGGGTCCCCTGGTAGACGCTCTTGTCTTCGTCGTCCTGCAAATTGAGGTTGATGATCTTCGCCCCGGCGAACAGTTGCATGATGATCGATGCGGTGACGATCGGGCCGATCCCCAGGTGCATCAACGACCCCTGGGCGCCCGCGAGGATGGCCCGGAGGCTCGAGAAGAAGTCGATGACGTTCGACCGATCCAGGCCGTAGATGAAGATGTTCGTCATCGCGAAGTAGATGACGAGGATCGCGAGGACCCAGAACATCTTCGTTCGGAACTGGACGTGGCCTTCCGGACGCGTGACCGACGGCAGCCGGTCCGTCAACGGCTTGAGAGCGTAGAGCCGGCTCTTCTTCTGCTCTTCGAGGGGCATCGCTCACGTCCCGGAGGGAGAGG
>DASPXQ010000269.1:0-9079 GCA_035637195.1 Thermoplasmata archaeon
CGGTGGGGGCGGGGGCGTCCGGCGTGATTTGTCACGGCTTCGCGGGGGAGGACTCCGTGCGCGCGTGCGTCGAGGCCGCGGGCCGCGCGGACGTCTTCGTCGTGACGGAACTGAGTCACCCGGGCGGGCTCGAGTACACCGCAAAGCTCGCGGAGGACTTCGCTCGGCTCGCCGTTCGCGCCGGGGCCGCCGGCATCATCGCGCCCGCGACGCGGCCCGATCGTGTGCGGACGTTGCGTTCGATCGTCGGTCGGCGGCTCCTCCTCTCTCCCGGCGTCGGCGCCCAGGGAGGAAACGCCTCCAAGGCGATCTCGGCCGGCGCGGACGCGGTAATCGTCGGCCGGGCGATCTACGAGTCGTCGGACCCCGCCGTGGCGGCACGGAGGATCGAAGAGGAGATCCGCGCAGCGCGTTCCATCTGAGCGGCGCGGAGCCAGGCAAGCCTTTTGTGCCGCCGGCCGTTCGCCCAGCTACGACCCCCCCACCGGCCTTCGACGTCGACGCCGCACGGGCCTTCCTCGGCTCCGATCCGGTCGGCAATGCGGTTGTGTGGGATCGCGCGTTCCAGCAGCCCGGCTATGATGTTTACGTGGAAGGGCGCCCCTTGCGCGGCCTAATCGCGGTCCACCGAATGGGCCAGCCTGGCGGCGCGAATTTCGTTGCCCTCCACGCCCTCGACGGGCCCGCCGCCGGCGCGCTCGCCGAGTGCGTGCCGTCGGGATTCACGATCGTCCACCTGACGGAGGAGTTCCCCCTCCCAATCGTAGCGGCCCGGGCGACGGAGTTCAACCCGCGATGCGCGTGGCTCTTCCATCTCGATCCGCGGGACTTCGTCGATCGACCGGACGACCGCGTGCGACCACTCGATCCGGAGTGGGCGGGTCGCGTCGCAAAGCTCTGGCAGCCGGACTGGCCCGCGGAGCCGTACGTGCGTCGGCGAATCGAAGAAGGGCCCACCGCCGCGATCTATGTGGACGGCGAACCGGTCGCGTGGGCCCTCACCCACCTTGTCACGGATAAGGCCGCCAACATCGGGATGGTCCACGTCCTCGGAGACCACCGGAGGCGAGGACTCGCGCGAGCGGTCGTCGCGGCGGTCTCCCGGGACCTCTTTCGGCTCGGCAAGATCCCCACGCTCCACGCCTACGCCGACAACCGGGCCTCCCTCGCCCTGTTTCCGACCCTCGGCTTTCGGAAGGTGAAGCGGCAGGTGTGGGCCGACGCGGTGTTCCCATGAAAATCACGCCGCTCGCGGCGGACAGCCTCGGGGCGCGCTCGATGGCGACGCTCGTCGAGACCCCCGACGTCACAATCCTCCTGGATCCGAGCGTCCGGCTCGGTCCGTACCGCTACGATCTGCCGCCGCACGACGTCGAGCGGGCGAGACAGAAAGAACTCTGGCAGGGGATCCGCGAGGCGGCGAAGCGCGCGGACGTCCTCACGGTCTCGCACTATCACTTTGATCATCACAACCCGGCCGCGCCTTCGATCTACCGGAACAAGATCGCGTTCCTGAAGGACGGGAAGTTTCACATCAACCGCAGTCAGCGCGAACGGGCCGGCGCGTTCGTCCGGAAGCTGAAGAAATATCCGAAGGCCATCCAAGTGGCGGACGGCAACCAGACGGACTTCGGCGGGACGGAACTCCTCTTCTCGCCGGCCCTTCCACACGGATACAACGACGAACTCGGATACGTCGTCATGGCGCGGATCTCCCACGGCAACGAGGTCTTCGTCCACACCGCGGACGTCCTCGGCCCGCCGCTGAAAGAGCACCTCGCGTTCCTGATCGACGCGCAGCCCACGGTCCTCTACGTCGATGGACCGATGACCCACATGCCGGAGAACTATCCGGAGCAGCACACGAAACGGTCCCTCTCCCATCTCTCGCGGATCCTGCGCACCACGAACGTGCGCACGCTGATCCTGGACCACCACATCCTGCGAGACCGGGAGTGGCGGACCCGGATGGCGTCGGTGTTCACGGTGGGCGAGGAGCACGACGTCAACGTGCTGACCGCCGCGGAATTCCGCGGGGAGCGCGTCGATCAGCTCGAGGCGAATCGCGACCGCTTGTACGGCATCGAGTCCGAGAGCCCGAAAGGAATAAGTGGAGCCGCCCCATCGGAGGGATGAGATGGCGAAGGAGCACCACTGCCCGAACGACGGCGCCCAGCCGTGCAACGCGGCCGGGAGCATCATCCACGTGTGCCCGCTCTGCTACGCGCGGTGGGAGGAAGTCATCCCCGAAGACAAGCCGATCGTCACGCCGCGACCTGTCCCGAAGCCCGCTCCTCCGACCCCGGCCACCCCCGCCTCGTCCGCGTGACCATGACCCCGTCGGCCTCCCCTGGATATCCCCGCGGGGAGGAAGGCATCCGGGAGACCCTCGCCGAGGTGCGGCGGGAGGTCGCGTGCCGCGTCTGCCAGGGGGACATCAAGCGGTGCCGCCTCGCGATCTGTCCGTACCTCGAGGGGGTCCGTCGATGGTTCGAAGGCCGCCGGGATTTGCAGACGACGAACCTCTACGGCGCGTCGCCGCCGAGCGCGTTCGTCGGCTCGTGGGGCTACCCGAAGGTCCTCGTGGGGCCGCTCGTCCCTCCCGTCCGGGACGAGGACACCTCGATCCTCGACGCCTCGGAATCGTGGCTCGCGTACGACCTCGCGGAGATCCTCCGGTTCCGCTTGTCGCTCGTCCGCGGCAAGGCGCCCCGGCGCGTCGCGGAGGCCCGAGAGCCGGATTCGATCCTCTCGACCGTCCAGGAGGGCGCGATGGCCTCGAAGCCGATCGACACGGAGATGTGGTTCACGAAGAAGCCGTCCCTTGTGAGCCCGTTCTCCGCCCGCGCTGCGCCGAGCGGGCCGAGCGCGGACATCACGAAAATCGACCTCGCCTCGAATCCGTCCGTGCCGCGGCGGGTGGACGACCTCGTCTCCGACACGGACGTCCGCGCCGGCGAGGCGGTCGCGGACCTGTACGATCACGGCATCACGCAGAGCCAGATCACACGGATCTTCTCCGTCGGCCTCCTGGGGACGAAGGAGCGCCGCCGGCTCGTGCCGACGGAATGGTCGATCACGGCCGTGGACGACATCCTCGCGAAGGCGCTCGTCGACGAGGTCCGGTCGCATCCCTGGATCGACGAGTACGAGGTGTACAGTGCGAGCGGCCTCGCGAACAACGTCGCCGTGCTCCTGTTCCCGCAGGCGTTCATGTTCGAGGGCCTCGAAGCGTGGAACCTCGCCGCGGACCCGACGCCCGCCCACGACCACGAGTTCGCGGGAGGCCGCACGACGTACCCGGACCGGATCGCGGGCGCATACCACGCGACCCGCCTCCCGGTCTTGGAGCACCTCGCCGCACGCCGGCGTCAGGCCGGCGCGATCGTGTTCATGGAGGTCTACGAGGACTGGGTCCCGCTCGGCGTCTGGCGGTACCGCGAGCTCGCGCGCGCGGCCCTCGCGAAGAAGGCGCTCCGGTTCTCGGGCCTGTCCGAGGCGGAAGGCGAGCTCTCCGGGAGGCTGCGGCTGCGACTCGAGAACTGGTGGCGGGTGAGCGCGCTCCGGGCCTACCTCCGGACGCAGCGGCGCATCACGGCGTACGCGTAGGGCCATGGCAATCCCGCAGGCTCCGTCCGGAATCTACCTCTGAACAGAGGTAGAACTGCGCGGGCGGGCCGGACCTCCCACGGCCTGCGGGATGCAGTCGAGCCGACGAGGCCAAGGGGACTCCCGCCCCGTTCGGAGGCGATGTCTTCAATAGCTCGGAGGTCCCTCGGAAGGTTGTGGCGAACCCGCGCCGTCGCTCCGCCCGTCGGGATCCGAATGCGCTCGACGTGCTCGCCTTGGCCGACGCGAAGAAAGCGCTGGACCGCCACCGGGAATCCCTCGACGGCGCGCGACGGGCCCGCGACGGCACGATCGAACGGGCCCGCGATTCCCTCCGGACCTACAAGGCGCCCCTCGCCGATGCCGTCGATAGCCGACGCAAGGGTCTCGAGTTCGAGATGAAGGCGGTCGACCGCTTCGATGCGCCGCTCAAGGCCGCAAAGGCGCAGACCCGGCGACGGCGCTCCGTCGGACCCTCAAAAGATATCTAGCCGCCGGACCCATGGGCTCAGGGGCCCAGAGTGAGCACCGCGTCGATCGAGCAAGAGGTCCTGCAAGTCCACGCCCGGCTCGGGCAACTCCGCTCCTACATCCGGTGGACCGCGCCCCTCTATGTGCTGTTCCTGGCAGCCGGCCTGGTCGCGGCGCAATTCGTGTTCCAGTCGAGCCTCGCGGTCCTCGTGGGCCTCCTCGCGGTCTTCGGAACGATGGACGCGGCGCTCCTCTCCCGCATCCGTCAGCTCGAGTCGTCTGAGATCCGGAACGATGCGGAGCTGCGGACGACCCGCGCGCAGATTGAACGCCTGGCGCGGCAGGTCCTCGCGGCGGGCGCGGGCCTCGGCGTGGCGTTCGCGATCTTGTTCGTCTGGATGGTCGTCCCCGGCTGACAGGCGCCCCTCCTTCCGGAAGCTTCGCGCGCGTCCAACGGGACGAAAACGGCCCCGTGCGTGTCTTCGTCTCGCACGCCTCGCACCTGCGATAGTTTGAACCGGACCTTTTTATAGAACCCGGGAAAGAAAGGATATTGTCCTTCGAAGGACGCGTGATACCGTGGACCTCCTGTGGCTCGTGATTCCCGCCGCGATCGCGATCTTCGTCCTCCGGACGATCGTGATGGCGCGGAGTCTGAAGGCAGCGGCCGCCAACCCGACCCTCGCCGATGCGCGTGCGCTCCGCGCGGCGAAGCGGAGCCTGAAGGCCCATCGCGATCGGCTGAACGAAGCGGTCGCTCAGCCGAAGGGGCACCTCGATGCCGCGAAGCGCCTGGCGACCGTCCCGAAGCCGCGGGCCGGCATGCGGGCGATGCGGACGTCGCATCCGGACGAGTCCGCGGTCGAGCCGCGGGCCTGAGACGACGGCAAGCTTCTTGTCATCCGCCTCGTCTCGCCCTGCGTGGACGCGGGCTCGAAGCACCTGGTCGAACTCAAGGCGAGGTACGAGGATCTCGGGAAGGCACGGGCCCTCCTGGCCGGCGCGGAGCGCGTCGGGACCTTCCGCCAGGTGGACACGTACTTCTCCCTCGGCGATCGCCGGCTGAAGCTTCGCTCCGTCGCCGGCGCGACCGAGGGCCAGCTCATCTACTACGAACGCCCCGAAGTCGGCGGCGTGAAGGAGAGTCGCGTGCTGCTCGCCTCGATCCCGGATGCCGCGACGGCCCGTGAGATCCTGACCCGCGTCTTCCCCGTGAAGGCGGAGGTCCGCAAGACCCGCGAGATCTTTCGATTCCAGGGCGTGCAGGTCCACCTCGACACGGTCGAGGGGCTCGGGAGGTTCATCGAGTTCGAGAAGATCCTCGCGGACGAATCGGAACGCGAGGCGGGCGTCATTCAGCTCGAGACCCTGCGACGGTACCTGCAGATCGCGGACGAAGACCTCATGTCGTCCTCGTACAGCGACTTCTTCGAACCGGCCTCGACGGCGTAGGCTACTCGAGTTCGAACGAGCGCACCTTGTCGTTCGACCGCAGCGACTCGAGGAGGCTCGAGACGGCCGCCGGCCGGATCCGGACTTCCGCGGTGACGTTCACCCGGTGGGCCTCCTTGTCCACGTGGACCCGCTCGAAGTGTGTGAGCCCGGCGGGCAGAAGTGCGTCGAGTTCCTCCGGGGTCACGGGATTCGCCACGGTGACGCGCACGACCTTGGCGTGGGAGCCGAACCCTTTGCCCTCGAGGATCCGGTCGGTAACCACGACGGCCCAGACGATGCCATAATCGACGGCGACGAGGAGGTACAGCCCCGCGCCTGCCGCGACGCCGAGCGCCGCCATGGCCCAGACGAGGGCCGCGGTCGTGAATCCGAAGACCCGGTCGTTGCTCCGAATCAGCGCACCGGCGCCGAGGAATCCGATCCCCGTGATGACGCCGCCGAGGAGCGGCAGCGGGTTCTCCTCTTCAATCGTGATCGCTAGGAGGGTCAAGGTCGCGGCGCCGGTCGACACGAAGATGAACGTGCCGAACCCGACCGGCTTCCGGCGCACCTGCCGCTCGAGGCCCACCGCGAAGGCCAGGGCGAAGACGAGCAGGAGCCTGAGGACTGCTTCAACGGAGTCGATCATGCGGCGGGCGGTCCGACCTGACGGTGCATCCCATCGCCGGTCGCATGGAACGTGCGCCTATTTGTCGTTTTTCTCAAAGCGGGCCGGCGCGGCGATCGTCCGGTGACCGCACTCGCGGCATCCTCTTCGGCGATGATCAAATCTACATTGGATGCATAGTGTGAGGCGGCACGAAGGGCAGATGCGAGTCCTGATCGGCGGGAGGTCGAGATCCCCGCCGGAGAGCGGAAGGCCGCAGCACCCACACCGCCACTCGATGAATTCCTTGGAGGACTCAATCTCCATCATCATGGACGGAGTGTCGGCGGCTCGAGGGTCGGGAGATGCACGAGCCCGTCGTCGACGGGGTCGAGGCCTTTCATCGCACTCTCCTGGAGAATCTGCGAGTGGATTAGGTCTCGTGGATCCTTCGGGGCGAAAGCGGGCGCTGCGAACGTCGGTTGTTTCCCGCCATTCAGCAGGTCACGGTAGTACGGCATCCACGCGGACAGCAACTCCCGCGGGTTCACGAAGCTCTGCGTCGCGTAGTACTGGTACCATGCGCACTGGATGTCGCACGCCGCCATGCGCTGCCGCCGCTCGCGCGCATCGGGCGACTCGAGGTACGTCATCAGGTCCGAGTCGATCAGGTTGATCGTCTTCTCCTCGAGCACCCGGCACGGATACCAGAGGAAGCCGTCCGCGTCGACGATGATCGATGACGTGTCGCAGCCGTGGTCCCAGGTGATCCGGTCGAAGTAGCCGTCGGGCGAGATGATGACGCCGGGATACTTCTTCTTCATTTCCATCCCGACGCGGCTCATCTGCCACAGGTCCGGGAGGTGGTCCTTCGTGTTCTTCAGGTGGACGGCGCACATGACGACCGCCTTTACGCCAGCGTCGTGGCACCGCTTGATCTTCTGCTCCAGCGCGCCGACGTCGTTCTTCGTGACGACGATCTGCACCGTGACGATCGACCCCCACTTCGTGTACTCCTCGAGGTCGTCGTACATGTCAAGATTCTTGTGGCCCTCGTCGATCGAGATGTGCAGGAAGTCGATGTATTTCCCGTACTCCGGCATGGGGTACCGTTGCTCCATGTCCCTCTCCGAGGTCGTGAAGAGGAGGTACCACGGCTTCTCGTACTGATACCGCAGGAGTTCCCCGATGTCGTCGCGCACGAGCGGGTCGCCGCCCTCGAAGCTGCACACGATCACCGAGGACCGGGCGAGGTTGTCGAGGACCGCCTTGACGTCCTCCGTCGGCATGTCTTTCCAGCGGTTCTTCACGTGCCAGCAGTTGCAGAACGAACACGTGAAGTTACATCGGCGCGTGAGCTTGAAGGAGCAGTAGAACGGATAGATCGCCTCCCGGGCCATCTTGTTCCGGAGGATCTGGCCCGCGACCTCAAGGAACCGCCTCTTCGGGAGCTTCCTCATGGCCCGCCCGGCCCACCATGGGCCTCCCCGGGATAATCCTTTGCGACCCGCGGTCCGCGGGAGCGGACCCATCCGACGGCTACGAGCACGAGCGCGGCGGCCGCGATGATCGCGGGCGGCGTGTACAAGACGTACTCCACCGCCTGAGGGAGAGGCGCGATCGTCAGCGAGTACACGATCGGAGGGAGGCGGAAGAAGAGGACGATGAGCGGCAGGAAGGTGATTGCCGTTGCGAGGGCGCGATGCGGCTCCCCACCGCGAGACGCGAACTCCCGCAGCCCCGCGAGCGCGGCGAGGGACAGGCTCGCGAACAGGCCGAGCAGGGCGAGCGTCGTCGGGACCGTGCCCACAGACGCGAGCACGAGTCCCGCGAAGGCGACCGCAAGGCCGAGGCCTCCGACCCGGAGGATCATCGGTGAGAGACGGGGCAGGGCTCGATCGACGAGAACCGCCAGCGCCGGACCGAGGACGAGGATCGCCGCGGCGGTCGTCGACAGCAGGTCCCCCTGAAGCTGCAATCGAAGGCTCAACACGTACGACGACGTAAGCGCGTACGCAGCGAGGGGCATCGCCATGAGGATCCCGGGGTAGAGAGTTCGGCGGGGTCCGGCCTGCGGTTCCATGGGAACCGCCATCGCGGGGAGGAACATCGGCGGGAGCACCAGCAGTACCGCCGTGGCGGTGAGGGTCACGAGGTCGAACGCGCCGAGGAACCCGATCGCCGATCCGAACCCGAGCGCCGCCATGAGGGTCGAGGGCGTCGCCGGCTTCCGGACGAGATACGAATCGATCGCAAGGAGTGCGCCGATCATCGCGAGCGGAAAGGCGGCCGTCGTGCGGATCGCGAGGCTCGATAGGACGAGGCATGCGAGCGCGGCGACGATGGGGGCCCGTGCGGGATACGCGCGGTCCAGGTACCGCCCGAGCGGACGGTGGACTCCCGCTACCGCGATGCCTAGGAGAATCGACGGATACGTCCAGAAGTTCTGCTCGACGGCCTCGCGGAGCGCGAACACGAAGAACGCGACCGCCGCCGTGACGAGGATCAGCGCGCCGAGGTCGATCGGCTCGAGTGCGACGGACCACGGCGGCGATGTCCGCTGGGCGAGGGCCGCGAGTGCTCCCGCTGCGAGGAGGACGAGCACCGAGACGAGAAGCGCCTCGCTCGCGCCGATTCCGCGGAGGGTCTCGAGTGCAACATATGCGTTTCGGGCCGCACGATCCGCATCGCCGCTCGACATGGCGGCCCGTGCATCGGCAATCTGCGCGGCGGCGGAATCCAGAGATGCTGCGAACAGAGTCGAAGCGATCGGGTCCGCCGACACGGCATCGAGTCGAGCACCCGCTTCGCGGACGAACTCATGGCGGAGGAGCGCGAAGAACGTCGTCGGCGTGACGATCTCGAGGCTCTCTCCCACCTGGGCCGCGAGCCGCTCTACCAGGCCGCGCGTCTCTCGGAGGTCGTGGCGGAACGTGTAGACGGGGAGCCAGAGGAACC
>DASPXQ010000270.1:0-2373 GCA_035637195.1 Thermoplasmata archaeon
GTCGCCTCGGAGACGAACGCGAACTTCTACTCCATCTCCGGGCCTGAGATCATGTCGAAGTTCTACGGCCAGAGCGAGGAGAACCTGCGCGACATGTTCAAACAGGCCGAGGAGAACGCGCCGAGCATCATCTTCATCGACGAGCTCGACTCGATCGCCCCGAAACGGGACGAGGTGACGGGCGAAGTCGAACGGCGGGTGGTCGCCCAACTGCTCGCGCTGATGGACGGCTTGCAGGCCCGCGGCAAGGTCGTGGTGATCGGCGCGACGAATCGTCCGAACGCACTCGACCCCGCGCTCCGACGGCCGGGCCGGTTCGACCGCGAGATCGAGATCGGGGTGCCGGACCGCGACGGGCGCCTCGAGATCCTCCAGATCCACACGCGCGGCATGCCCCTGTCCAAAGACGTCAACCTGAAGGAACTCGCGGGGATCACTCACGGTTACGTCGGCGCCGACATGGCGGCCCTCTGCAAAGAGGCGGCGATGCGATCGCTACGGCGGATCCTACCGGAGATCGACCTCCAGGTGGACAACATCCCGTCCGAGGTGCTCAACCGGCTCGAGGTCACGCGGGACGACTTCTTGCGTGCGTACCGCGAGATGGAGCCCTCGACGATGCGCGAGGTCCTCATCGAAAAGCCGAACGTCCGATGGGGAGACATCGGCGGCCTCGACGAGGCGAAGCAAGAACTCCGAGAATCGATCGAATGGCCGCTGACGATGAACAAGCTGTTTGCCCACTTCGACGCGCGGCCGCCGCGCGGCATCCTGCTGTACGGTCCGCCCGGCACGGGGAAGACGCTCCTCGCGAAAGCCGTCGCCACCGAGTCGGAGGCGAACTTCATCTCGGTCCGCGGGCCCGAATTCCTCAGCAAGTGGGTCGGGGAGAGCGAGCGCATGGTGCGAGAGACGTTCCGCAAAGCGAAGACCGCGGCCCCGTGCATCATCTTCTTCGACGAGGTCGACGCGATCACGCCCGTCCGCGGGATGTCCGCGGACTCGCAGGTCACGGAGCGCGTGATCTCGCAGATCCTCACGGAGATGGACGGGCTCGAGGAGTTGCACAACGTGACGGTCATCGCGGCGACGAACCGGATGGACCTCGTGGACCCGGCGCTGTTGCGGCCCGGCCGATTCGACCGCCACCTCTACATCCCGCCGCCGGACCTCGCGACGCGCAAGGCGATCCTCGAGATTCACACGCGCAACAAGCCCCTCTCAAAGGACGTCGACCTCGACGACATCGCCCGGCGCACCGACAAGTACACCGGCGCGGAGCTCGCGGCGGTCTGCAACGAGGCGTCCATGCTGGCCATCCGCGACGTCGCGTTGAAGCTACCGAAGCTCGACGAGGCCGCCCTGAAGAAGGTCGCGATCGAGAAACGACATTTCGAGGCCGCGCTCAAGAAAGTGCAGCCGCAGACGGGCGACCCGTCGCTCTACAGCCGAATGCCGTCCCCGTTCCCGCGCGGGCCTGAAGTCTCCTGAGGGCGAACGCTTAAGACGCGGAGCGAGGAATCGCCGCGCGTGGCGGCCTCCGCTCCGGGGAAGCTCATCCTGTTCGGAGAGCACGCGGTCGTCTTCGGCGAGCCGGCCCTCTGTACCGCGATCAACCTTCGAGCGGAGGTCTTCGTGCGGCCGTACAAGGAGTGGCGGGCGGACGGAGGGTCCATCGACGAGCCCCGCTAACGGTACGTGAAAGCCGCGGTCGAGAAGGCGAAGGCCCGAGCGCCGATGTGGATCGAGGTCCGGTCCATGGTGCCGAGCGGCGCGGGCCTGGGATCGTCCGCGGCGGTCACCGTCGCGACCCTCGGCGCGCTGCACGGGATCGCGGGCACCCTCGACGCGCCGACGATCGCCCGCCAGGCGTTCGAAGTCGAGCACGAGGTCCAGGGCCGGGCGAGCCCCATCGACACGAGCGCCGCCACGGCCGGCGGAGCGCTGCTGGTCCTCCGCGAGCCGCGGGACGACCTGCTGTGGACGATCGAACGCGACACGCGTCGCTGGTGCCTCCATCGCGCGCGCCTGCCGGATCTCGAGTTCGTGATCGGGAACACGGGCATCAGTGCGGCGACCGGACCTCTCGTCGCGAAGGTCAAAGACCGCGTCGAGCGCGACCCGCGTGCGGCGGACGTGGTGCGGGAAATCGGTCGGATCACGCTCGACGGCCTGGCCGCGCTGCGGCGGCGGGATCTCGTCGAGGCGGGACGGCTGATGGACCGCAATCAGGCCCTCCTTACGGAACTCGGCGTCGGCCATCCGATGCTCGACCGGCTCGTCGCGGCCGCTCGCCCTTCGAGCTACGGCGCGAAGCTCACCGGCGCCGGCGGGGGCGGGAGCATCGTCGCGCTGACGGACCGGCCCGAGGAG
>DASPXQ010000271.1:0-8975 GCA_035637195.1 Thermoplasmata archaeon
GCGCCGCTGCCGAACTCCGGCTTCGCCATCGCGTGCGGGACGATCGGCACCTCATGGCGGTAGAGCGGCACACGAGCCCGCTTCCCATGGAGGCCCGCGAAGCGCGCGTCGTCGGGATGCACGATGATCGCCCGGCATGCGGCGAGCAGCTCCGGCCGCGTCGTGGCGATCCGGATCTCCCCGCCCGACGTCAGGTTGAAGCGCATCGTCACGAGGCTCGACGGCCGCTCCTCGTACTCGATGTCCGCCTCGGCGAGGGGCGTCTCGCACACGGGGCACCAGAACGTCGGCCGCTCGCCCCGGTAGAAGAGGCCTTTCGGCCAGAGCTCGAGGAAGATCGACTGGCTGTACGCGCGGTATTCGTCGGAGTCCGTGTAGTACGTGTGCGCGAAGTCCGCGGACATCCCGACGCGCGTCGCGAGCTCGAGCAATCCGTTTCCGATCGACTCGATCTCCTTGCGGCATTCGGCGATGAACGCTTCGCGGTCCCATTTGTGGAGCGGTTTGCCGGTCTTCCTCTCGACCGTGCGCTCGATGTTGATCCCGTTCCGGTCGAGGCCGAATGGGAACAAGACGGCGCGGCCGAGCATGCGCTGTGCGCGGGCGATCATGTCGATGAGGGAGTAGGCCATGACCGCGCCGACGTGCCACGAGCCGCTCGGATACGGCGGCGGCGTGTCGATCACGTAGATCGGCTGGCCAGGCTGGGGGTCGAAGCGATACGAATCCGGCTCCCGTTTCCAGAGCTCGAGGACCTCTTCCTCGATCGAAGGCTCCCACGCTTTCTCCGGGAGTTTCGCGTCGGCCATGCGCGTCTCGGCGGACAGCCCCGGAGCCCATAAAAGGATTGTTCCGGGCGCGGCGCGAGGGTTGTTTCGCCCACCCCACCGGAAGCCTGAAGGGCTCCGCGGATATACCTCTACTTAGAGGTATGAGCGATGGAGATCGGATGCGGCGCCCGGGTCCGCGACTTCGACGGACGGCGGTACTTCTACTTCTGGCACTACGAGCGGACGAACGGTCGGTCCGCGCGCCAAGAGGACTACGTCGGCCGCGTCGGATCGGATCGGGCGAAGCAGGAGCTGCTCCGCCGGATCGCGGCCTACCATCGGCGGGTCGAGCAGGAGTTCGCGCGACGTCGGGCCAAGATCGAGCAGGCCGTTGCGTCCGCGGTCGCGGGCGGGCGGCATACCGACACTTAGAGGCATGTTCCGCGGGGCCCGCTCGACGCGCGGCTCACTCGATGTATCGGAGCGCTTCCGCCGGTGGGATGCGGGACGCTCGGAAGGCGGGCTGCGCGGTGCACGCGACCGTCGCGACGGATGCCCCGCCGATGATCGCGAGCAGGTGCGCCCACGGCACGCTGAAGACGATGATGTCCGCGAAGTACACGACGTAGATCTTGTACGCGAAGACGATCCCCAAGGCCACGCCGATTCCGACGCCGAGGATGGCGATTAGAGCGATCTCGACGAGGAACACGGACAGCACCATCCGCTGCGTGAAGCCGATCGCCCGGAGCGCGCCGATCTGCGTGCGCCGCTCGACGACGGCGCGGAGCGTGATCACGGCGAGGCCGGCGATCCCGACGAGCAGCCCCATCGCCAGGTACGCCTCCATGAGCGTGAGGACCTGCTGCGACGCGTCGAACGCTTGGCCGATCGCCTCGCGGATGTCGATCGTCTGCAATCCGTACGCGAAGAACGTCCGCTCCAAGTCCGCGCGGAAGCCGGCGACGTCGGCCCCGGGCGCCATCTGGAAGAAGTACGCCGTGTACCGCTCCTCCACCGGGAACACGGCGCGGACCACTCCTTGGTCCACGAACACGCCGGAGGTGAATTGCAGGGCCTGCGCGAGCACGCCGACGATCGTCAGGTTGACGCCGCGGCCCGCCGCGTCGAACGCCCGGATCCGGTCGCCGGGCACGACCCGGAGGCGGCCCTCGTCGGGGACGAACTGATTCTGCCCGGCCGCGCTCCGATCGACGATTGCGAGGCTGTGGTTGTTCCGAAGGGAGAGCCAGACGTCCTGGCGGGTCGCCAGCGGAACGATCCGGCCGTCCGTCTCGTTGACGTACGACGGCAGGAAGCTGTAGAACCCATACTGGTTGCTCTGGATGAGGAAGTTGTCGACGCCCCAGAGCGTGTAGTCGTACGACCGATTCCCGCCGATCGCCTGCAACCGCGCGGGGAGGACGCTCGCGCTCGCGGTGCCGTTCCAGCCGCCGGTGAAGAGCGCCTCGCTGAAGTTCCCCTGGAGGCGCTGCCGGAAGTCCGGGATCTCGCCGTACGTGGTCGTGTACGCGATGACGTCGTACCCGCCGGACTGTTGCTGCACGAACGTGTCGAGGCTCGATTCCTGCAGCCCCTGGATCATCGAGATGAGCGTGACCATGAACAGGATGAGCGCGAACATCGCGACGGTCATCCCGGTCCGGAACCGCTTCTCCATCGGATACGAGACCGCCGTCCGGAGGACGGGCCGACCGGCGCCGCGGTTCGCCCGCCGGAGGAGCGCCCGGAGGATCTCGCTGACGTTGAACACGGCGATCAGGATGCCCGAGCCGACGAGGATGAGCCCCGTCATCACGAAGGCGATCGAGACGCTGTCCGTCGCCTCGTTCAGCAGGCCGACAGGCATCAAGATCCACGCCAGGTTGAAAATCGACGCGAGGGTGACCGCGGGACGCGCCCATCCCCGCGAGGATGCGGCGATCCCTAGGCCGATCGCGAGGACCGGGGGGCCCGGGATCTTGCCGATGCCCGTGTTCGCGGCGAAGCCCCACGCCGTCAGGATGATGCCGCCGAAGGCCACGACCGCACCGACGAGGACGACCTCGCGCGACCGCTCCCGCGTCCCGGGCTCCGGGAGATCGCGGATCGCCCGGACAATGTTCAGCCGGCTCACGCGCAGCGACGCAAGGAGGATTGTCGCCCAGGTCAGCGTAGCGCCCGCGACGAACGCCGTGACGACCGACGCGGGGTCGAAGTGGAACGTCACGACGACGTCCCCGTGAGGCACGACCTTGTCGAAGAAGTACACCATGACGTAGCCGAGGCCGAGGCCCGCGACGGCACCGAGCGCCGCCGCGACGACCGCGTAGAACGTCCCCTCGAGGGCGAACGCCGCCAAGAGGTCCCTACGGAGGAACCCGACCGCTCGCGTGATGCCGAGCTCCGGCTTCCGCTCTTCCGCGAGCATGACGAAGATGTTCACGATCAGCAGGACGCCGGCCAGGATGCCGAACGCGCCCATGACGAGGAAGAGCTCCGTCGCGTCCCGGCCGACTTGCATCGCTTGGGCGATCTGGGAGGCCTTGACATCCTGGACCCGCAGTTCGAGGTGGCGCTCCGCGATGCTGAGCCGGAGGTCCTGCACGACCCGCTCGGAGAAGGCGACGCCATCGGCGACGCCGCCGACGTTCGACACGCGGATCCGGTTGATCGCCCCGGTCTCGTTGAACGCGGCCTGGGCGCGGCGGAGGTCCATGAAGAGGATCGGATCCCGCCCGTACCCGGCCTTGCCCTCGTCCCGGACGATGTCCGCCACCATCACGTGGACGAGCGTCTGGTTCGTCGTGCCGTAGAAGAGCGTGAGGTCCTGCCCGGCCGTGGCGTTCAGGTCCGCGGCGGCGCGGCCGTTCGCGTACACTTCGCCGGCCGCCAGATCGTCGACGTCAACGGAGCGTCCGTCGGTCGTGGTGAGGGGTCCGAACGCCGCCTCGTGCGATGCGTTCAGCCCCATGACGGTGATCTGCTGGTTGCCCTTGTTGCCCGCGACGTTCCGGACGGGCATCGTCTTGACGAGCGCCGAGGCGATCCCGTCAATCGGCGTGGACCGCCCTGCGAGGTCCGCCGCGATCTGCGTGTAGTTCGTCTCGTTGAAGGAGAACAGCTGCCCGCTGAATTCGTTGGAGACGATCTCGTCCACCGCGCCGAGCCGGACGTACACGTCCTCGAGGAAGATGTAGCCCAGCGTGTCGCCGACGACGAGGCTCGAGGAGATGATGGCGGTCCCGACGAGGAGTCCGGCGACGACGATCATCACGCGGGACTTGCGCCGTCCGATGTTCCGGGCCGCCAGACGAGCGAGGAGCGGCCGCAGTCCGACCACGAGGGCGACGAAGGCGAGGCCCAGGAGGACCGCGACGGCGGACCACTCCGGGAGGGCCACGGCCTTACGACCCCCGCGTCTCTTCGACGATCTGCCCGTTCCGCATGCGCAGGATGCGGTGGGCGCGCGAGCTGACGCCCGGATCGTGCGTCACGACGACGAGCGTCTGGCGCTCGGCGCGGTTCATCCGCACGAGGAGGTCCATGATCTGCGCCGACGTCTCCGAGTCGAGGTTCCCCGTTGGTTCGTCGGCCCAGACGATCGCGGGGTCGTTCACGAGCGCGCGGGCGATCGCGACCCGCTGCTGCTGCCCCGCGCTGAGCTGCGCGGGCTTGTGGTCCGCCCAGCCTCCGAGTTCGACGGCCTCGAGGATGGCGAGCGCCTTCCGCCGCGCGTCCAGCGCGGGCACCTTCGCCACGAGGAGCGGCAGTTCGACGTTCTCGACGGAGGTCAGGACCGGGAGCAAGTTGTACGACTGGAAGACGAACCCCATCCGACGGGAGCGGTAGCGGCTCTTCTCGTCGTCGTTCATCGCGGACAGCGACACGCCCTCGATGCGCACGTCCCCCGACGTCACGTCGTCGAGGCCGGAGAAGCAATTCAAGAGCGTCGTCTTGCCACAGCCCGACGGCCCCATGATCGCGACCATCTCGCCGCGCGCGATCGCCAGGTTCACGCCCCGCAACGCGTGGACGTTCACCGCGCCGGAGTTGTACGTCTTGTGGACATCGACCGCGCGGATGATCGCGTCGTCCGCCATGCGCGCCGTTTCGATGAAAGGAGGCGTATTTAGCGTTTCGTTACGAATCGGCGTCTACTCCGGCCGCGCGGCGAAGAAGTTCAGACGCCACGGGTCCGTGATGCCCTTGTCTGTAGTAAGGGGCCGGAGCCGCTCCGCGAGCTCCGCGTCGAACGCCGCCCGGTCCGCCGGCGTCATCTCGCGTAACTCCCGTTCGTACCAGCCGTACGACGCGCCGAACGCGATGAGGTCATCGACTCGGGCGAAGCGCACGGGGAAGTCCTTCGTCATCGCATCCCGGTGGTCGAATCCCGCAACGCCGAGAGCCTTCAGGACGGCCCGCGGGTCGCCGAGGGCCTTCGCCTCCGGGTCGTTGCGGACTAGGCGCACCGCGTCCCGCACCTGCGCGAGATCCTTCGACGGCGTGCGCGTGCCGTGCGATTCGAGCAACGCCCGAAACGCCGCGAAGGAGGGCGTCGGGTCCGTCGGCCACTCGCTGAAGACGAACCGGCCGGTCGGCTTGAGAACGCGGCGGACCTCCTGGAACACGCGGTCGTACCCGAGGCCCGGGATTCCGAGGTTGCTCGCGACGCCATCGAACAACTTGCCGCGGTAGACGATGTTGCGGGAGTCGAGCATCTCGAAGCGGATGTTGCGGATCCCCGCGTTCCCCGCACGGTAACTGGCGGCGGAGATCGCGCCGTCCGCGAGGTCGATCGCGACGACGCCTTGCGGCAGGACGCACGGCGCGAGCAGGCATGCGAGAAGGCCTGTGCCCGTTCCGACGTCGAGGAACAGCTCGTTCGCCTTCGGATCCGCGAGGCGCAGGACCTCGTGGGCGATCGGCTCGAAACGCGGGGCGACATTCGCGTCGTATGCCTCCGCCATCCGGCTATACTCATCGACCCAGACAAGCGTGGCCTCGTTCGCGTTCATCGAGAGGTCGGCCAAGAGCCGACCCCGAATAAAGGCTTCGCGCACCCTCGGGAAGGGTTTATGACCGAATCGAATGTATCGAAACTCGTGGCTGAGCTTGTCCCTCGCTTCAAGGAAGAGCACGTCTTCATCATCGAGGCGTTCATCGTCCACTCCGTCCGTGAGAGCGGGCGGAGGGGTGTTGTGCTCGGGCTGAGCGGCGGCGTCGACTCGGCGCTCGTCGCGAAGCTTTGCACGGACGCGCTCGGCCCAGACCGTGTGCTCGCCCTCGCGTTACCGGACGGAAAAGGCGGGAAAGAGCTCCGGGACGCGAAGAAGTGGGCGAAGGCACTCGGCATCACGTTCGGGGTGGTGAACATCGGCCCTATCGCGGCATCGTTCGAGCGGCGCCTGCGAGTGTCAGCTTCTCCCAATCCCGTGGCGCAGGGGAATCTGCGCGCGAGGACGCGCATGGCGGTCTCTTACTACGTCGCGAACACGGAGGAACGCGTCGTCATGGGCACGGGGAACAAGAGCGAGATCCTGACAGGGTACTTCTGCTACGATCCGAAGACTCGAGCCATGACTCCGGACGGTCCCAAGTCGTATTGGGAGTTGCGACCCGGTGACACGGTTTTCTCCCTCAATTTCGAGAGCGAGAAAGTTGTCGAAAGGCCTGTTGAGTCCGTTCATGTTTTCGATTATGCTGGCGATATGGTTCGACTAAAAGGGCGACGCCTCGATCTCGCCGTTACGCCGAACCATCGCATGGTGGTCGTCGAAAACCACGGACGCGGGCGCCTCGTATTTTCTACAATTGAGAGTCGAGCAATCAATGCCGGAACAAACCTTCCAGTCCCCAGAGCTTGGGACGGCCGCCTGGCCGTTCCCCCCGTCATTGAGACTGCTTCTTTCCTCGGGGGCGCGACGTTGGCGGCTAACGCGAACCCAGCTCCGCGGATGAAGACGCACGACTTCCTCTATCTGATGGGACTATTCATCGGGGACGGAAGTGCCGGCGTCGGACATGTTACTGTGCCGGTAAAGAGCGATCTCACCTCGCAGGAACGCCTCTCCTATCGCACGGCTGACGGCCGATTCTCCGAGGTGCCGCAGGGCGGTCTCCTCACCAAGACATATTCGGCTCCGCGAATTTTCATTGCGTCTACACAGGGGAAGCGCTCGCGCGGCCCGCTCTTGGAGGTCCTGCGGCGTTCGAGGATTCACGCGATTGAAACGCCCACCCTGGTAGGGTTCACCAACCGCGCCATCTCTGCGGCTCTGGCTCCTTGTGGTGTCGGAGCGAGAAAGAAACGAATTCCTTGGTGGGTACTCAAGCTCCCCGCTTCGGACCTCATTCATCTGTATCGAGGTCTCATGGACAGCGACGGCAACGCAGACCACTCCGCATATACGACAACGTCCGAAGCTCTCGCGTACCAAATGGTAGAGCTCTGTCTTAAGTTGGGCTTTCATGCTTGGGTCTCCCGACGCCCGCCTCGCGTGTCCGTGTACAAGGGGAAAGCCATACGCTCGGGCCCGACATGTGAAATCCGAATCGGCGAGCTGGCCAATACACTGACGTTTCGCGGCGAGAACCTATCTCGAGAGTATTACGAGGGGAAGATTTGGTGCCCGTCGGTCCCTCCGCATGAGAATTTGCTGGTAGAACGGAACGGGAGGATGGTGTTCAGTGGTAACACGAAGTATGGGGACGGAGGAGCGGACTTCCTCCCGATTGGCGACCTGTACAAGACTCAGGTGTTGGGGATGGCACGTCACCTCGGGCTGCCTCCTGAGATCGTCGACAAGGTCCCGACCGCGGGCCTGTGGCCCGGGCAGACCGACGAGGGGGAGCTCGGCATCACGTACGCCGAGCTGGACCGGATCTTGCTCGGGATCGAGCTGCAGCTCGAGCCGGATGCGATCGCGGAGAAGGCCCAAGTCCCGTTGGATCACGTCGGACACGTCCAAGCCCTCGTGGCGTCGAGCGTCCACAAGCGGAAGATGCCGCTAATCCCGAAGGTCGGCGTCCGCACGGTCGGCTTGGACTGGCGCGAATAGCCCGCGCCGCTTGTCGAAGGCCTCGAGGAACTTCGTGCGGTCGAGGACGTCGAACACGATCTCTCTTGCGCCGAGCCCGAACGACTGCCAGAAGCGGCGCGGGCGGGTGAGTCGCACCGATACGAGATTCGTGCGGCCGCCCGTGACGAAGATCGCGGGCTGGCCGAACGGCCGGTGCACTCCGAGCGGCGCCTGGAGCGGACCGATCTCATCGAGCGCCTCAATCGACTCGATCTCCGAAAACGGGATGACGGTGCGGAAGTACCAGCCTTGTCGAAGGATGAGTCGCGAGCGGGTGATCCAGTGCTCGGTGAGGAGTGGGGACACCGCGAACAGGACGAAGTACGCGGCCAGGATGACGGCGAGGACCGCCACCGGGCCGACCGTGAGCGAAGGCAGGAGCGCGACCGCCACGGCGATCAAGACGATGAGGCTCACGATCGCGAAGAACCGGCCGACGACCAGGGTGCGGCCATAAGGGAAGGAGAGCCGCTTCTCCACGCGCCCCCGACGCCATCGGCTCGGATAAGCGTGATGGCGCGCGTCGCTACGGCCGAACCGATCGAAAGGGTCCCGCGATTCAGCGGCGTCTACCTGACGCGTCGCTTCGGGACCCGCGGACGCACGTCGTGTCGCTTCGAGGTTGAACTTTCAATATGGTATCAATCATAATCGGATGCGAATAAAAATCGCGTCTCCTCGCGGCGACAATGTCGCTCCATCCGGTCGCAAACCTTTTTGTGGGGACCCCCTGATACCCGCCCTCTCGCTCGCGATTTCCTCGGAGAGGACGCGTGCGGGGACAGAACCTTCTCGCTTTTAGGGGGAGCGGGATCATATGGAAGAAAGCATCTTCCAACCATACCTGGGGACCCGTGGCATCTTCAAAATGGACCGCGAGATCTTGCGGCCGTCGTACATCCCTGGCCGCCTCCCGCACCGGGAGAGCCACATCGACCAGCTCGCGCAGATCCTCGTGAACGCGTTGCGCGGGGAGCGGCCGAGCAACGTGCTGATCTTCGGCAAGACCGGCACCGGGAAGACGGCCGTGGTCAAGTACATCGAGAACGAGTTCCGCAAGGCGGACGGCGCGCGGATGGTCCAGTACCTCTACCTGAACTGCGAGATCGTCGACACCCCGTAC
>DASPXQ010000272.1:0-3550 GCA_035637195.1 Thermoplasmata archaeon
CCGAGGAGTGCCCCGGTGACGTTGTCGTAGTGCCGGCCCGCAACCGCCGCTTCGCCTTCGACCGCCGCCCGGATGAAGCCTCCGGCCGCGAGGGACTTGGAAGTCGGGAACGCCTTCAGGAAGGCAAGGGCCGCAGCCGCGCAGGACGCCGCGGAACTCCCGAGGCCGCGCGCCGCCGGGATGCCCTTCCGCACGCGGACCTCGAGGGGCTGCGAGATCCCCGTTGCATCGCGGAGCGCGTCGATCACGATCCCCGCGGTGTTCTTCGCGAAGTCCGCAGGGATGAAGTCGGCGCCGAGCCCCTCGACCCGTAAGGAATCCGTCGATGCGGGCCGGATTGCGGCCTCGTCGGAGAGGCCACGCACGGCAAGGCAGAAGACGTCGAAGCCCGGACCGACGTTCGCGATCGTGGCCGGCGCGCGGGCGTGCACCCAGCCCGACGCCATGGATGCCCTCATCCGCCGGCGATCGCGGGGAGCAGGTCCACCGTCGCGTCGCGCGGGATCGGCGTCTCGAGGCCCTTGATGTATCGCGCATCCTCGCCGTTCACGTAGACGTTCACGAAGCGCTTGAGCCGACCGTCTCCATCGAATATCCGTTGGTGGAATTGCCGACCGTACTTGCCTGAGACAATCTCGAAGAGCTCGGCGAGCGTGCCCTCAAACTCCAGGTCGATCTCCCGCTCTCCTTCGGTCGCGACGGCGATGGGGGAGGCGAGGACGAGCTTAACCATCGCCGGTCCCTCCGAGGAACGCATCCACCGCGGCGGGCGTCGGCGGGACGGGCGTCAGGGGCGGGAACGTCTCCCGCCAGACACCGGGCGCCTTCAGCCCGTTTCCCGTGACGAGCAACACCACACGCTCGTCGCGATCGATCCGGCCGTCCTCCCGAGCGCGTCTCAACGTCGCGACGGTCGTGCCGCCCGCCGGTTCGGCGAAGACCCCCTCGGTCTGGGCCAGTAGTCTCTGTCCCTCGAGGATCTCCGCGTCGCTCGGAGCGTCCGCGAAGCCGCGGGTTTTGCGCATCGCCTTGATCGCTTCGGAGCCGGACCCGGGATCGCCGATGGCCAAGGACTCCGCGATTGTCTCGGGCCGCTTCACGGGTCGCGGCCGTCCGTCGGGAGCCTCGAAGCCGCGGACGATCGGCGCACACCCCGACGCTTGCGTGCCCACCAGCCGCGTCGCATCCCCGGACACCTCGCCCAGCTCGCGGAGCTCCCGAATCCCTTTCTCGAGCGAGGTGAGCAGCAGGCCGGATCCGAGGGGCGCGACGATCACGTCGGGTAAGTCGAACCCAAGCTGCTCCCACGCCTCGAACAGGAGGGTCTTGGAACCCTCCGCGTAGTACGGTCGCAAGTTGATGTTCACGAACCCCCAGCCGCGACGATCCGCGGCGAGCAAGGCGACGCGGTTCGCCTCGTCATACGTCCCGTCGATCGGGACGACCGTGGCGCCGTAGATCCGGGGCATGAGCAGCTTCCCGGGCTCGAGCGAGGCGGGGGCGAAGACGTAGCAGGGCAGATGCGCCTTCGCCGCCGCGGCGGCGACGGCCGCCGCGAGGTTTCCCGTCGAAGCGCACCCGACCGCCGCGAGGTTCCATTCCCGCGCTTTCGCGATCGCCACCGCGACCGGCCGATCCTTGAACGAGTACGTCGGGTTGACGGTGTCATCCTTCACCCAGACGTCCCGGAGGCCGAGGGCCTCGGCCAGGTTCCCGGCGCGCCGGAGCGGCGTATAGCCGGGTCGGAGATCGACCTTCGAGGATTCGTCGAAGACCGGCAGGAGCTCGCGGTACCGCCAAAGGTCGGCGGACCGGGTGGCCAGGGCGTCGCGCCGGAAGGCCTCCCGCACCGCTTCGATCTCGTACGCGACCTCGACGGGACCGAAACAGGCGTCGCATATCGTTCGCTGCGTCGGAGGATATTCGGCGCCGCACTCCCGACAGCGAAGTCCGCGCACGTAGCCCACGATCGACCCTCTGTGTTTCGCCTCGATGACCGATGAAATCTAGATAAGCGTTGTGACGGAAAATAGTCGGACGGGAATATCGATATTCGTGTCGGAGTCCTCGCGAATCTAGCCGGTCGTCCAGAAGGCTTTCGCAGTCCAGGTGCCCTGCCATTGCAGATCGAATTCGTAGGCGCTGATCGAGGGCAGCGGGGTTCCGTCGCCGGAGATGAGGAACGAATCGCCCGCGCTCGGTGCGCCGTCGCCGTCGGCATCGCGCCATGTAATCCGGTAGGCGTTCGGTCCGATCGAGACGCGCACGATCGACTGAGAGGGTCCGAGGGTGACGGTTGGACCGGGGAAGTCGTTCACGACGAGGGTCGCCTCGAAGCCCCCGTATAGATAGGGGCCGCCGGATTCGCTCTGCACGAGGAAGGACGCATTTCGGTCGACGAGGGCCACGGAGGAGAAGACGATCTTGTCCGTCGGGATGGCTCGAGGTGGGACCAAAGAGGCGACGTAAAACGTCGCGGCGACGACGAGAAGGACGGCGGCGAAAATGAAGATCACGAACTGCAAGGTTCGGCCGTTGCGAATCGAATCGCGCGGCGGAGGAGTCGAACGGGGCAGCCCACCTCCCCCGCCGTCGCCCGGGGGCGAATCCCGTGAAACCGCCATGGTGCGGCGATGCAGTCGAGCATCGCGGATAAGCTTCTCGTCCGCACGAATCGCGAGGCGATCGGCCGCGGACTCATGGAAGCGGCAGACTGAACATGCCCGCTAAAGCTTTATCACACGAGAACCCCGTGGGCGGCCGACCCTTCCATGTTTACAAGCCCGGCGCCTCGTTCCGACTTCTGTCTACCGGGGGCGCCGGTCGGCCGCACAAGGAACGAGCCGCGATGACGGCCCCAAACGCCCCGGAGCCAAAGGAGCTGGTAACGTCCCGGGCAAAAGGGCCGGCCCCGAAGCCGAAATGGCGCACGAGGGTCTCCGCGAGGGCCATCGGACTGTGGCTCGTCGTCGGCGGCCTGTCCGCGCTCTTTGCGATCATCGCGGTGGCGGTGGCTCTCGCACAAATCCGAACCTTCTCGCCCACAACGCTGGGGGTCGCCCTGCTGTTCCTCGCTCCGATCGGCGGAGCGATCGCCGCGATCGTGCTGTACGCCCGAAGTATGGGTCGGGCGACGCTCGGCCGGACTCAGGCCGTGGAGGCCGCACGCGCGAGCGAGAGCGGCTTCCGGACCGTCGCGGCGACGATGGCGGACGGCATCTTGACGATCGATGAAAGGAGCCGGATCCAGTACATGAACGACGCTGCGGCGAAGCTCTTCGGATATTCCCAGGACGAGCTCTTGGGCCATGAACTCACCGAGGTCATGCCGGAACGGTTTCGCCCCCGCCACCTGACCGCGTTCCGGAGATACCTCGAGACGGGGGAGAAGCACGTCAAGTGGCAGGGCATCGAGTTCTCCGGACGTCACAAGGGCGGTCATGAAATCCCGATCGAGGTCTCGTTGGGGGAGTATTCCGCAGGCGGACGACGCCTGTTCATCGGGGTCGTGCGCGACGTCACCGAGCGGACCCGCGCGCGAGAGGCGCAG
>DASPXQ010000273.1:0-8152 GCA_035637195.1 Thermoplasmata archaeon
CAGCGCTCCGTACCATTCGAGACAGAAGGCGCCGGGCATGAGCAGGTGATTGTTCTCGAGGAACTCCCCGAACGGGACGAGGATCTCGCCGAGGTCCGCGATGACGCGGACGCGGGGCGTGAGCCGCTTCGCCGTGGCGGCATCGGAGATTTCGATGAAGTCGCCGTCGTCGAGGACGACGAGCGGCCCTTCGATCGTATCGCACGGCGTCACGGCGCCGGCCTTCCCCGGACGCTCCGTCTTGATCTGCGTGCCGACCGCGATGAAATCGTCGAGGATGTGCATCGTCGCGGGATGGAGGGCGAGCGCTGCGAGGCCCGTCGCCCGCGTCCGCCCGTACCGGAGGCGCAGGCCGCCGGCCCGGCTCGGATGACAGAGGACCGGCCGGCCCGCGACGATGTTCTGGATGAAGACCTCGCTCGGTTCGACCCCCGCTTCGTCCTTCAGCTCCTCCGGACGCGCCGATTTCTCCTCGAGGTACGCGTCGATGAACTCCCATCCGTCGATCCGGAGCTTCTTCACGTGCTTCTGGATCTTCGGCGCCTTCAGGCACATGCCGTCCGCGATGACGAGGCACGCGCCGCCGCGGATCCGGTTCGTCTCGATCCGCGGGAGGTCGCGGAATCCGCTGATCTCGGCGTCCTCGGTGCCCTCGCCGTTGATCCCCACGGGGCAGTGGGCGACGATGAGCGCGATCTCCTCCTCGGACGGCGTGTATTGGAGGTGCTGGGCCTGCTTGTACAGCGGGATTTCCTCCTTGAACCGCTCGACTTCTTCCCGCACCGGCTCGTATCGCCCGATGCCGAGTTCCCGCCGGACGACATCCGCGATGAGGACGCTCAGGGCTTGGCCGGTCCCGCCCGCGGACCGGATGGGGCCGGCATAGTACAGGTCAACGTACGAGGAGCCGTCGCGGTTCCTCTTGAGCTTCACCCCGGCGAGGCCTTCGAGGGGCGCGACGAGGATCCCCTCCGTCAGGATCGCCAGGCCCACGCGGACGGCACGTTCGACCGCCTTCTCCTTGCTCGCCGCGGGCCGCTGGGCGATCTCCTTCGCCACGAGGATCGCGAGTTCCTCGCGGTCGTGGTGCTTCGCGAGCTCGCGGATGCGGCGGGCGACCCCTTCGACGTCGTAGTTCTCGAGCAGCTTCTCGACCCGGGACGCGAGGTCGTCCGTCAGCGGGATCTCCACGTCGAGT
This sequence comes from Thermoplasmata archaeon, assembly GCA_035637195.1. GTDB lineage: Archaea > Thermoplasmatota > Thermoplasmata > RBG-16-68-12 > RBG-16-68-12 > RBG-16-68-12. The sequence continues at coordinate 1,199 of DASPXQ010000273.1, forward strand.
TCCGGATCGTATCCGCGCGCCCGCGCGGCTCGGCCGACCGCGTACGCGGCCTCGACCTGTTTCTGCAGGGTCGCGAAGTAGGATCGGACCCCTTCGGATGCAATCGGAGAACCCATTCCATCCCTTCCGGAGGAGGAGAGCGGCGGGCCGTATCCGGAGGACCGGGTATATGCCTTTGCGTGCGCTGGGTCGCGGACGCGCGAAAGTTCACGGGTCAACCTTTATCCGCGCGCGACGACTCGGTTCCTCGATGCTCAAGGTCCGGGACCCGGACGCGTTCCAGCGGGAGATCCTCGGGTCGAAGGAGCCGACCGTCGTGATGTTCTCCGCGACGTGGTGCCCGTTCTGCCGCCGGTTCCAAGCGGATTTTGAACGCCTCGCGTCCTCCCGTCCGTGGCGGTTCGCCGCGGTCTACCTCGACGACGAGGACAACCCGCTATGGGACGACTACGCGGTCGAGGTCGTGCCGACCCTCGCGCTTTTCCGCGACGGGACGATCGCCGCGCGTCAAGACGGCGTCCTCGGCTACGGCATCGACAAGAAGATGATCGCGGAGTTCGTCCGAGGCGTGGAACCCGTCTTGGCGTGAATTCGCTCTCGCACCTGATTCTCAGGTCGGCACGTTTTTAGCGTCCCCGCCGGGATGAAATCGCGTGCGCAAAATCCGGAGCGGAATCTATGGACTCAACCCGCTCCTCGACGGCGGCCTGAATGAGAACAGCACGACCGTCGTGATCGGCCGGTCGGGCGCGGGCAAGACGACCTTGGCCACGCAGTTCATCCGCCGGGGCTTGCAGGAAGGCCAAGAGGGCGTCTTCGTCTCCCTCGACGAAAACAAGGAGCAGATCATCCGCGAGGCCGTCGAGATGGGCTGGTCCGACATCCTCGAGTACCTCGACGACGAGCTTCTCGTGTTCATCGACGCATCGGGTCGAGAGTTCTCGAACTTCATTCGCAAGGAGCTCCCCGCGTTCGTCGCGGACTGGAAGGGGAGCAACGCGCGCATCGCGATCGATCCGCTCACGCCGGTCTTGTGGTCGACGAAGGACCTGTACGAGCAACGCGACCTGATCGGCTACATGTTCAAGCAGACGCGAAAAGTCGGGACGGTCCTCTGCACGCTCGAGGAGCACGGACAGGCGGACCTCGCCGGCCCGGAGACCGTCATCCCGATGTACCTCGCGGACTGCGTGATCCACTTGAAGTTCAACAGCGACGGCGCGGACCCGTCGCGCCTGCTGAAGATCGTGAAGTGCCGGAACAGCCGCCACAGCCAAGGGGCCCATGCCTACGAGATCGTCCGCGGCCTCGGGATTGTCCTCGAGGATGTCGACGGACGCAAGCCCACGACCTCCAAGGCCCCGTCGCAGTTGCGGCAGATGCTCCTCACCCGGTCGATGCCGAAGAACGTGAGGGACCATCTCGAGAAGTCCCTCGACGGGCTCACGGACGAGGACTTCCGCTCCTTGAAGCCGGAGCGGGTGCTCGAGATGATCCTCCAGGAGTATCAGGGGGCGTGAGATGGCGCGCGGTCTCGGTCGCGCGCTCGAGCAGGCGGTCGCCCGGGACGGCCCGGACGAGGACCTGGAGATCGAGGGACGCAGCCTCGCGAACGCGCGCCGCCGCCAAATGTTCCGCTATCTCTGCCGCAAGCCGTGCGCTCGCGTGGGCGAGATTGGGCGGGAGCTCGCGATGTCCCAGGCGACAGTGCGGTGGCATGCGTGGGATCTCGTGGAGAACGGATACGTGCAAATCGAGGGCACCCGGGCGTTCCCGAAAGGCCTGATCGATCCGGAGGATGCGGCGATGTTCGCGTCCCTCGCGTCGTCGGGCCGAGCCGCCGTCCTCGAGGCCGCCTTCCGGCAACCGGGGCTTTCGTTTCAGGAGCTCGCCGCCGCCCTCAGTTTGACGCGGCAGTCCGTGAGCAAGGTCGCCTCGGAGCTCGCGGAGTTCGGGCTCCTCACCCTCGTCGACGACGGCCGGTACCGCCGGGTGTATCCGACGGACCTGATTGCGCGGAAACGCGAATCGAACCGCGCCCGGTCGAACGCCTTTGCGGACGGCCTGCTGCGCCGGCTCATGGAAGAAGGGCTCTCGCCCGAGCTCCTGCGGCGGGACGAGACGACGGTCCTCGTGCGGTTCGGCAGCGGTTCCAAGAAGGTCGTCCTCGACGTCACGCTCGATCCGTACGCCACGGCGTGGAAAGGTCCCTGAGCGACACGTGTTAACGGATTGTATAGACTCTGTGATAGGGACGATATAAGGCCCTTTAAGCCCCCGTCCCACCCGCTCTTGTAGATGGACGAGAGCTATCGCGAGTGGCTATCCTCGATCCCCGGATGGACCGCGGACAAGGCGCAGAAGGTCGGGGAGCGCTTCCCCACGTACGAGCTGCTGCGCGCGGCGAGCCGCGACGAGCTCTCGGCAATCGAAGGCTTCACGTCGGCCGCGGTGGACGCCCTCTACGGTCTGGTCCATGGGACTTCCCAGGGCGAGGCGTCGGACCAGCTGTTCCTGTGCCCGGAGTGCGGTTCCTTCGCCGGCGCGGGCGCGACGAAGTGCGCGTCGTGCGGCGTCGAGTTCGGCGGCTCCGAGGACATCGCGGTCGGAAAGGAGCTCGACGACTTCCTCGAGGACGAGGACGCACCCGCCCGCATCTGTCTCTCGTGCGGCGCCTCGATGGCGAAAGGGGAGGCGAGGTGCGGCGTGTGCGGCCGCGAATATCGTCGGGAGGAACTCGCCCTCCTGCCCGGCCTCGATGCGAGCCTCGACGACGAGGCCCCCTTCTGCCCTCGCTGCGGCGCCTACCTCTTCGCGGACGAGTCGGAGTGCGCGATCTGCGGCACCGCGCTGAACGCCCCGACGCCTCCGGCCACGAATGGCAAGGAGAAGGGCGTCGTGAAGGACTTCCTCAGCCGGTGGCAGCGGGTCGCGGACGCTACCGAGACCACGGAGGCGGAGCGACTCCAGGAAGAGCTCGATCACTACGATCGCCTGCTGGAGGCGGACCCGACCCTGGATCGGGCGTGGGCGAAGCGCGCGAAGGTCCTCGAGAAACTCGGACGCCCCTCGGAGGCGGCGGAGTCCCTCGCAAAAGCGGGCGAGCTGAACCCGGCGCGGGAGGACCGCCGCATCGAGGTCCAGGATGTGACGCGGACGACAGAGGACGTGCCCGTCCTATTGCCGAAGTGGCAGGAGCCCGCCGCGACGGCCGCGCCGAGAGCACTCGATCCCCGACTCCTCGAAGCCCTCGATCACTACGAATCCCTGTTGCGGGCGGATCCGTCCCTCGCGGTCGCATGGCGCACGAAGGGCGAGATCCTGGAGCGGCTCGGTCGCTCGGACGAGTCCCGCGTCGCCCTCGAGCGGGCGGACCGTCTCGAACTCGACGAAGGCCGTGCCCTCCAGGCCGCGGCGGAAGGACTCCGCGCGCCGGGCCTCGCGTCCTCCGGTCTCTCGGGAGGCGGGCGCGTGAACGGCCGTGTCAACGGCACGAAAGGGAGTCACACGAACGGTCGCACCAACGGCCACACCAACGGCCGCACGAACGGTCGCGTGAACGGCCTGTCGGAGGGTCGCGTCAACGGCCTCATGACCGGCGCGGTGAATGGCCTGACGTTCGGGCACGGGGCGACGAACGGCCTCGTGAACGGAAACGGTTTCACGAACGGCCGGCGGGGCCGCTACGGCACCCCACGGATTCCGGCGCAGCCGCACTGGTCCCACTCCGTCGTCGGGATTGCGGCGGTCGTCGCCCTCATGGTGATCGTCCCAATCCTCGTGAGCTTCCTCTCTCCCTCGCCCGGCGGTCCGACCTCGATCATCCGGATTGACGGGGATTTCAGCGATTGGTCCACGTTCCCGGCGTACGCGGACTCGCCCACGGACGCGTTCCAGACCCCCGATGTCAACCTCGTCACCGTGAAGGCGGTGACGCAGGACCGGAATCTGTTCGTCGAAGCGCAGGTCCAGGGCCTCTTGTTCCAGGGGCCTGCCGCAAACGAGACCGGCAGCGTGTTCGTCTTCGTCGACGAAGACAACGACCGCACGACCGGGTACCCGATCGGCGATCTCGGCGCGGATTCCATGGTCGAGGTGTATGGATGGCGCGACGTGTCCGCGATCCAGCACGGTGTCTCGACGTTCGTATTCAACGAGACGGGGGTGATGCGCTCGAACGACTTCCGGCGGTTCATCCCGGGCGGCTCCGCGGACGCGGCCTTCCTCGGATCCCAGATCGAAATCCGAACGACCGTGCGGGATGCGGCGAAGGCGCGGGTACTCGTCTATGCGGCGGACAACATCGGCGGCCGAGATGCGGCCGATGGGTCCGTGCGTCCTTACCTCCCGACGGTCGTCGTGGGCCAACAGACGATCGCCCCGGACATCATCACGACGTCCCAGGCCACGGTCCTCCGGGTAACGCTCGCGCCGCTCGGCGGAGCACCCCTTGCGACCGCCTTGAATCTCACCCGGCTCGGCAATTCGACGGACCCGGTCGATGTCGCCCTGTATCGCGATGACGGGAGCGGCGCTCTCGATGCAGCAGATGCGTTCCTCTCGAACGCGACCATGACGGCGAACGCCGCGAGCCTTCCGATGAATGAGGTTCTCTCCGGGCCCGCCGTCTACTGGGTCGAGGCGCAGTGGGCGAGCGCCACCCCGACGACGACGTTCGGATTGACGGTGGCCGGGCTCGGCTCGAACGGCACCGCGAGCCTCCGAGCGCCCGAGATCGGGTTGGTGTATCTGGTCTCTTCACCGTCGACGCTGACCGTCGACGGCGCATTCGGCGATTGGCGCGGTCAGATGTACGGCCAGGATCTCCTGGGGGACGTCACGAACCGGACCGGCGCGGCGGAGTACGACGCGAACGTGGACTTGCTCGCGACCGCGGTGAACGTAGGAGCGAACTTCACCGGATACGTTCGGGTGGACGGCCGGATCCTCGGAGGGCAAGACATCCCGACCTCCCGCGAGCGGACGTACAATGCGCCGGTCGACACGGACCTCGACGGCGTGCCGGATTCGATCGAGACCGTCTTGGGCGCAGGCTTGTCCCAAGACTTCAACAACGACAACCGCACCGACGCGATGTCCGCGGGCGACGTGGACGGGGACGGCGTCCTCGATTATCCGGCGGGCACCGACTGCTGGTTGAACACGACGATCCCGACATGGTATCCCGCCCCGTACGCGGGCCGAAGCGTGACGCGGTTCATCTGCCCGATTGGGCAGCGTCCCCAGGAAGGTGTGGACGTCGTGTACGCGTACATCGACGCCGACAACGCGACGAGCACGGGGCTCCCATCCGACGTCGAGGGCCGGTCGTACGGCTTCGACTATGCGATCGCGGTCATCGGCCGGAACGGGGCGGTCAACTCGAGCGGTCTCTATGCCTTCGTGCCGGCTCGAGCGAACCCCTGGACCCTCGTGCGGCCGATCGCCGTCGCGCTCGACGCGCATCGGATGGAATTCGCGGTCGACGCGAGCGCGCTGAACCTCGTCGCCGGGTACCGGGTCGTCTACTTCGCGTCGGACTGGCGGCTCGGATACGACGTCGCCCTTCCGGACGCGGCTCTCGGCCGATTCCCGATCGCCGCGCAGGCCGCGACGAATCTCGTCATCAACGAGGTCTCGCCCCAGCCGAACATCGAATGGGTCGAAATCGCGAACCCGACGGCGAGCCCCGTCCCGCTGAACGGCTGGACCCTCGCGATCAACCGCGGAAACAAGGCCGTGGTCATCTACTCCTTCTCCGGGACGATCGGCGCCTGGGGATCCGGGCAAGAGTACCTCGCGGCCTTCCTGCCCGCAAACTCCCTCCCGAACGGCCAGACGCAGTTGCTCCTCCAGCAGGGGACGACGGTGATCGATGCGACAACGTACTCGTCGAACTCGGGCAGCGGCCGCACGTGGGCGCGGTTCAAGGACCCCGTGTCAGGAGTCCCTGCGGACACGAACAACGATGCGGTGGACTTCTACGTTTCCTTGGCGCCCTCGTCCGGTCGCGCGAACGACCGCCACCGGCCGACGATCGCCCTCGCGAAGACCGCGAGCCGGTCCGTCGCGGCGCCCGGGGATTCCATCGTCTACACGTTGTACTACAACAACACGGACACAGGCATGGCGAAGTTCGTCTGGGTGAACGACACTCTTCCGGCGGGCGTCACGTATTCCTCGTCGAGCGTCCCATACAACTCCGTCTCCGGCTCGACGTACGGATGGGTCTTCACGAACGTGATGCCCGGCGCCCACTCCTTCACGGTCTCGGTGCAGGTCACGGCCACCACGGCGGACGGACAGGTGCTCCGCAACACGGCGACGCTGGACTACACGGATCAGCTGCGCCGGCCGCTTCCGCGGAGCCTCGGATGGGGAAACACGACCGTCGTCCGACCGATGATCACCGTCGTCAAGATCGCGACGCCATCGAACGCGAAACCGGGCGACCTGGTCACCTTCACGATCTACTACAACAACACGGGCTCCGTCGCGGCGGGGACGGTCACGATCAAAGACAGCCTCCCGAGCGGACTCGACTACGTCAGCGCGAGCCCGGCGGCGACATGGACGGACGGTCGGACGTTCTATTGGAACTTCACGAACGTCGCGCCCGGCGCTCACTCGCTCTCTCTGGTCGCGCGCGTGAACGCGAGCTTCTCCGGGTCCCAACTCGTCAACTGGGCGTTCCTGAACTACACGACGCCCGGAGGATTCCCGGTGATCGGGAGCAGTTCGTCGGCCGTGGTGTCGATCCCGGAACTCTCGGACATGATCTTCGTCGCGGCCGTCCCGGTGCTCATCATCGGACTGAAAATCCGCGCGCGACGCCGCGTTCAATAGCGAGTGGCTGACGGCGTTCCATGGATCGGCGGCCGTTAGAACGGCACGTTTCGTCGTCCACCACAAGGATGGACGGCTAGCGTACCTAGGTCGCCGGCCCAAGCCCTC
>DASPXQ010000274.1:0-2072 GCA_035637195.1 Thermoplasmata archaeon
TGCACGTAGCGATACGGGCAGATTGTCTCTTGCAAGTCGAGTCGCGTATTGCTACTTCTTCTCCCGGCGTTCTAGGGCTATCGCATCCAGCGACGCCGCAGCCCGTCGACCTTATCGAAATCTGAGTCCTCCGAGATCAACTCGGACGAACTGCGAGTCAAGGCGGTCGCGGCGTGGATCGCATCCCTCGGGTGCAGCCCGAGCTGTCGGCCGAGATCAAGGCTCTTCCAGAGTGTCTCCGCGTCCGCGGGCGCGACGGTCAGATGGGCCATCTGGAGGACGGCCTCCCCCGCTTGGATGGAGGCCTCAAGTCCCCGGCTCACCCGTACCTGATACACGACCTCGTCCACTGTGAGCGCGGAGGTCAGCGCCTCTTCGCCTCCCTCCGTGACCCGGCGGATGAGATCTCTACACCAGATCGCTTCCTTGCCCCCGCCAAGGGCGGCGTAGATGAATACGTTCGAGTCAAGGTAGATCACGCGCGTCGCCTCCGCAGTTCCCGCTCGTACGCGGCGTGAGGCGGGAACCTGCGGATTGTTCTGCCGGACTTCGCGATCCTGTCGAGCACGTCCGCGGTGTCCCTTCGCGTGGCCCGCATGACGATTTTCTCCTCTTCCACGGAAAAGGTGACCTCGGTACCAGGGCCGATCTTGAATGCGTCCCGGAGCACTTTCGGGATCACGACTTGACCCTTCGGTCCGACCCGCATGCGGATTTCAAGCATCGCTTGAGCGATTGTCCTACTTCAATTTAAACTTTGGTCATACACTGAGTATAACTGACGGTAACGTCCCCTCCGGGTCTGCGAGCGGCTCGGTCGCGATCCTCGCAGATCGTCGCAGTCATTTGAAGGACACCAAACGACTTTGTCGCAAAACGAGAAATGCGCCGCCCGTTGTTTCGGGGCCATGCGACCCCCCGCAACGGACCGCCCCACCGCGCTGGTCACCGGCGCGAATCGAGGGCTCGGCCTGGAGACCTCGAATCAATTGCATCAGCAAGGATTCCGCGTGATCCTCACGAGCCGCAAGGAGACCGCCGGAATGGCGGCAACCAAGAAGCTTGATCCCGGAGGCCTGGACGTGGTGTACCACCAGCTTGACATCACGGACCGCGAGAGCATCTCCGCGTTGGCGGGAGATCTGCCTCGCCTCGTACCTCGCCTGGACGTGCTCGTGAACAACGCCGGAGTCGGCTCGTGGGGGGCCGATCGAACGGCGTCGGCTCACACGGTCTCGGTGAACTACTTCGGATCGCGCGATGTCACGGACGCCCTCCTCCCGTTCGTCCCACGCGGCGGCCGGGTGGTGATGGTATCGAGCGGCATGGGAGAACTCTCGTACCTCGGGCGCGACCTCCGGTCGAAGTTCGAGGACCCGGCGCTGACGCGTCCCGCGCTCGAGGCGCTCGTCGCATCGTACCTTCGAGATCTGGAGAGGGGCGATCCCCGCAAGGCCGGTTGGCCGAGCGCTTATTCGGTGTCGAAGATCTCCATGAACGCGCTGACTCGGATCCTTGCGCGGGAACTCGCCCCGGGGGGCATCCGCATCAACTCCGTCTGCCCCGGCTGGGTCCGTACGGACATGGGCGGGCGGAGCGCGCCACGGAGCGTGCAGGTCGGCGCACGGTCGATCGTGCTCGGCGCGACCGGCTTAGCCGACGCGACCGGGGGATTCTTCCGGGACGGGAAGAAGATTGCCTGGTGAAGGCCACGCCCGAGCGACCGCACCGGGATCGCCGCAGGGCCGGCAGCTTCTTTCGCCGAGTATCCATGAACACACGGGACCGACGATGAAGGTCGTTATCTTCGGGGCCACGGGCCAGACGGGCCAGTTGCTCACACGACGGTGTATCGCCGAAGGTCACGAGGTCACGGCCTTCGCTCGCGATCCGGCTCGCCTGACCATCCAAGGCGCGCGCGTCATGCAAGGCGATGTCCTCGAGGCCGCCGCGGTGGACGGCGCAGTCGCCGGTCAGCAGGCCGTCCTCATCGCGCTGGGTACCGCGAGTCGAGGCCTCCCGCCCGTCCTTCCGATTGGGATCCGTCACATCCTCGACGCCATGGAGCGACA
>DASPXQ010000275.1:0-4201 GCA_035637195.1 Thermoplasmata archaeon
AGAAGGGCGGATTCTTGTTCCATTCCTCGGACCGGAGGAAATGGTCGGTCGAGGGACCTGTCATGAAGGGCATGTCGGTGTATCACATGATCCTCGACCCACGGGACGGACGCACGGTGTACGGCGCGGCACCGCACACGAACGAACCATGGGGGCCCAGCGTATACCGCGGCCGAGCCGGTGAGGGCGTGAAGCCAACGACCGCCTCGCCGAAGTTCAAGGAGGGTTCGGGTCTCGCGGTCACGCGCATCTGGCACATCGAGCCCGGGCCCGCGGACTCCCCCGAGACGATCTACGCGGGCGCCGAACCCGCTTCCTTGTTCCGCAGCGACGACCGCGGCGACTCGTGGGGCGACTTCGACTCCCTGAACTACCATCCGACTCGGAAGGAGTGGCAGCCCGGGGGCGGTGGGCTGTGCCTGCATTCCGTCCTCGTCGACCCGCGGAATCCGAAGCACCTGATGATCGGCATCAGCGCGGTCGGAGCGTTCGAGACCCGCGATGGCGGGAAGTCCTGGACGACGGAGAACAAGAACGTCCGCGCCGAGTTCCAGCCGAACCGCTACCCGGAGTGGGGGCAGTGCGTGCACAAGCTCGCGTGGGACGCCTCCGGGGATGGGGCGATCTTCCAGCAGAACCACTGCGGGATGTACCATCGCGGCCCGCAAGGCGGCGCCTGGACGGAGGTCTCGAAAGGCCTCCCGTCGGATTTCGGCTTCCCGATCGCGGCGCACCCGCACACGAAGCACACCGCGTTCGTCGCGCCGCTCGTCGGGGCGGAGAACCGCGTCTTCCCGAAAGGCCAGATGGCGGTGTGGAAGACCTCGAACGCCGGCAAGAGGTGGAGGCGACTCACGAAGGGCCTCCCGGGGCCGAACGCGTACCTGGGCGTCCTCCGGGAGGGGATGGGCGTCGATGCGGAGGATCCGCTCGGCGTCTACGTTGGCACGAACACGGGCCAGCTGTTCGCGAGCCGGGATGAAGGGGAGTCGTGGAAGATGCTCGCGGACTTCCTGCCGCCGATCCTCTCCGTAAGCGTCGCGGAAGCGCGCTGACGAGCCCCGCTACCACGGACGCAAAGGGGTGACGAGACGGCGTGATCGACGCCGCCCCGATGGGTTGGGTCCCGAATTTCAGAAGACGAAGATCAGGACCAAGACCGCGGCGAGGAGCTGCGCGATCCGCCAGACGGTCGTCGTCCACGAGTCGCCCTCCGCCGTGAATGCCCCAAGGAACAGGGCCAGGGTCACAAAGAACCCGCCGATGCCGATCAGGGCCAGGGCCGCCATCGCGATCGCGGTGCCCGCACCCCCGCCGCCTGCGACGGCCAGCATGGAGACGCTGATCAGTCCGGTCAGCAGCGCGACGAGGCCGAAGACGAGCAGTCCGAGGTGGTCCGGCGGCGACTTCCCGATCTGCCAGAGTCTCTCGCCGATTCCCGCCATCGTGGCCACCTCACCCGAAAATCGTGGGGGAGTTCGCCAAGACCAGCAGGAGGGCAACGAATCCGACGATCAGCAGGAACAGCCGCACGAAGATGTCCATGTCCTCGACGAAGACCGCGGCTCCGACGAGCCCGATCACGAAGAAGAACATCCCGGCGTGAGCGACCGCGGGTCCCCAGACGTTACCCAGGTCCTCGCGCGCGAGGGCCTGCTCCGCCGTCTCGCCCGGACGGGGCGCCGCATTGCTCATGTCCACGAGGACCGCTCCCACGAACAGCAGGAACAGCCCGATCACGATCGCCGCGGCGATCATCGTTTTCTTTCGATCCATCATCATGCCCATCGGGGGCGGGGGTGCTTGCATCCAGTCCCAACCTCGAAAGGCGCAGTTATGTCCAGATTTATATATATTCCGCTGAATGGGCGGTTCATATAAATTTCGCAAACCGGGCGGCCGGGCCCCCTCGCGAACGACCCATCGGTGATTCGGCCTCGCCTCAAAGGCCCGCTTTTCCCGGGTTCAGCACGCGATCCGGATCGAGCGCCTCCTTGACCCGCCGGGCGACGTCCAAGCCGGCCCCGAGCTCCTCGCCCATGAGGTGCGATAGCTTCACGCCGACGCTATGGACGTATTCCATCGACCCTCCGAGCGCCTGCGCGCGTCGGATCATCTCGTCGATCGCCTCCGCCACCGCGAGCTTTGCGGCCGACCGATCCGCACTGACCGGACGAATGACCTCTAGGGAGACGAGCTCCGGCTGCGTCCAGATGCCGAAGCCAATCGGCTTGACGTCGTGGCGCCGCAGGACCGCGAGGGCCGCCCGGCGGTACATGAGGATCTTCGACCGAGGGAGCGCGACGTGCACGTAGTCGAAGATGACGTCTTTCAGGAAGACGTCCGCGCGCGTGACTCCCGGCGAGACCTCGTCGTGCATGTAGATGATGTCGTGGCGCGTGCGCCAGTATTCACGCGCCTCCCGGTCGGGAACGACGCTCGCCCGAGCCGCCCGGAGGTGTCTCCGAGCCACCCGCCACGATGCCGCGACGATTTCGCGGGCGCCCGCGAACCCGAGGTAGAGCGTCGGAGGTCCTGCGTTGGAGCCCCACGGCAGCGCGGGCGCGGGGAAGGCCTCCTCGAAATCCATGGCGCTCGGGACGAGGCCTGCGTCGTACATCCGGGAGATGCACCGCAGCCCGGCCGGGAAATCCCGGAGCCCAAAGGCGTGGATCTCCTCCCGCTCGGGCACGGGGAAGACGCGCAGGGTCGCGGCCGTGACGATTCCCATCGTCCCTTCCGTACCGATGAAAAGTCGCTTCAAATCGAGGCCGGTCGTGCTTCGGGCCGCGGGTCGCGTCCGGACGATCGTGCCGTCGGCGAGGACGACTTCCAGGCCGAGCACCTGATCGCCCATCGTCCCGCGCAGGTATCCCGCATACCCGATCCCGTTCGTCCCGATTGCGCCGCCGAGCGTCGCACGAGGCCGCGACCACGGGTCATGGCCGAGGGAAAGCCGTCGCTTCCGGAGGCGGCGATCGAGTTCTTCCAGCGCGATCCCCGCTTCCACCGTGGCCGTGCACGAGATCGGATCAATCCGGCGCACCCGCCGCATCCGGCGGAGATCGATTACCAGGGAGTGCGGACCCGGGCGCGCACCGCCCATGAGGCCCGTGCCGCCTCCCCAGGGGACAACCGCGAGGCTCGCGGTCTTTGCGACCCGCAGAACCGCCGCGACATCTTCGGCGGTCCGGGGCCACACGACTGCGGCGGGTGAGAATCCGTCGTCCGAGATGCGGGAGCCGCGATGGGCCCGAAACGCATCGAGGCGATATCGCGGTGGGACCGCAGCGCCGATGGCGACCCGAGCCGCGCCGAGACGACCGATGAGGTCCTCGAACGTCGCGACCACGCGGCCGCAACGCGCACCGGCTATTCAAGGCGCGCGGGATGTCATGCGCGCTCGAGATAGTACAGGGTATACGCCTTGCGGGCCGGCGTCGCGTATGCGTTGTGCTCGAGGCGGACCGGGATCCAAGAATCGGGAACCTCGATCAAGTCTTCCTCATCGCACTCGACGCGCTGCAGCTTCGCCTTCATGGAGATTCCGCGTCTTCGTGCGCGGATGGTGCCATAGGCCTTTCGGACCCGTTCTCGCAGATGATTCTGCCACCGCAGGGAGAGAGATGACGTCCACCGGGAGAGGCGGCGGAACTCAAGAGGACCGGCCGACGGCCGGCGATCGCGACGCGCCATCTTAAGCCTCCCATCGGCGACTCGCGGAACGCGAGGACTCTTCCTCCATAGCGTTAGGGTGGGCTGTATTATGACTATAATCAAGCGATTCGTCGCACGTTCGATGGGCGTCTAAGGGAGGGAAACGCTTTTGACCCCTACGTGTATGGAGGAACGAGGTCAAACATGCCGTACACGTACCAGGGATGGACGCTGTACTCGCGAGACGTGAAACTGAAGAAGGGACCGAAAGTGACGATCTACTTCTTCAGCAAGCGGAAACCGAAAAGCGGCAAACCGATGGATGAAATGCCGAAGAATCGGAAGATCGGCGTGAACAAGCGCACGGGCCTTCCGTTCTTGCGGAAAGGCTGAGTCCACTCTCGCGAACCCCACCCGCCGAGGCAGCATGGGGGAGGACCTCGGCCCTTTTCTCTTTCCGTCCGCACTTCCGGAGGCGGACCGCTCCACGCAACCTACGCGGGTAGCGTCATCGGCACCGGCAATTGCGAGTGGCGCACACCGC
>DASPXQ010000276.1:0-7563 GCA_035637195.1 Thermoplasmata archaeon
GCCCACGGCCGCGGGGCGAGCTTCACCGCGCTGCGCGCGAAGTTCGATGCCTGGCTCGCGAAGAAAGCCGAGGAGGCCGGCGCGACGCTCGTCACCGGCATTCGGGTCGACGACCTGTGGCGCGAGGGCGGGCGCGTCCAGGGCGTCTCCGTCGGGCCGAACGACCGCGTCGGCGCGGACCTCGTGGTCATCGCGGAAGGCGCGACGTCGGTCCTCGTGCGGAAGGCGGGCCTGAAGGCGGACCTCGAACCGCGCGAAGTCTCCGTCGGGGTCAAGGAGACCGTCGAGATGCCGGCGGAGACGATCCAGGAACGCTTTGGCGTCGGGGAGGCGGAGGGCGCCGCGTACGTCTACGCGGGGGAGGCGTCGATGGGCCTCCGCGGTGGCGGCTTCCTGTACACGAACAAATCGTCCGTCTCCCTCGGGCTCGTCGTGTCGTCCGAGGACCTCTCTCGAAAGAAGGTCGAGATCCAGGATCTCCAGACGAAGTTCCGGATGCACCCCGCCGTCCAGCGGCTCATCAAGGGCGGCAAGGTCGCGGAGTACAGCGCGCACCTCGTGCCGGAACTCGGCGCGGGGATGATGCCGCGCCTCGCGGCGGACGGCGTCCTCGTGGCGGGCGACGCTGCGGGCTTTCTGATCAACAACGGATACACGTTCCGCGGGGTGGACCTCGCCATCGCCTCCGGCTTGGCGGTCGGCGACGCGGCGGAGGCCGCGCGGGCCGCGGGCGGCATGACGGCGAAGAACCTCGCGGTGTACGAATCGTTCCTCCGGTCGCGAAACGTGCTCACCGATCTCGAGCGGTTCCGCCGCGCCCCGCTCTACATGAAGAACGAACGGCTCTTCGAGCTGTATCCTCGGATGCTCCTCGAGATCGCGCAGCGGCTCTACACGGTGGACGGGAGCGGCAAGGACCGCCTCCTGGACGTCGTCCTCGAGGAGGCCTCGGCCTCCCGCGTCCCGAAGCTGAAGCTGCTGCTGGACCTGCTCCAGGGGGCCCGATCCATGTGACCGCCGGCGGAAAGGAGCGGTACCGGATCGTCGTCTGCATCAAGCAGGTCCCGAAGGCGCAAGAGCTCCAGGTGGATCCCGTCACCCAGACGCTCAAACGGGTCGGGGTGCCGAGCGAGATCAACCCCCCGGACGGGAACGCCCTCGAGATTGCGCTCCAGCTGAAGGACCGCCATGGTGCCGAGGTCGTCGTCCTGTCGATGGGCCCGACGTCGTTCGACGAGAGCCTCGAGCGGGCGGTCGCGATGGGCGCGGACCGATCCGTCCTGCTCACGGACCGCATCCTCGGCGGCTCGGACACGGTCCCGACCGCCTACGCCCTGAGCGAGACGATCCAGAAGATCGGCGGGTACGACCTCATCCTCTGCGGCGAGGAGACGACCGACGCCTCGACGGGCCACGTCGGACCGGGGATCGCGGGACATCTCGACCTGCCGCAGCTCACGTACGTCTCCGAGGTCCAGGTCGTCGACGGGAACGTGCGCGCGCGGCGCACCGCGGAGGACGGCACCGAGTGGTGGGAGACGTCCATGCCGTGCCTCGCCACCGTGAACTTCGGTTGCAACCGGCCGCGAGAGCCGTCCCTCACCGGGAAGATCCGCGTGAAGCGCGGCGGCGTGATCGTGCACTGGTCGTGCGCCGACGTCGGGATCGATCCGAAAAAGGTCGGCCTCTTCAACTCGCCGACGATCGTCGCGAAGGTCGACACGGTGAAGCTGCCTCCCCGGGCGGGAAAGATCTTCACGGGGGACCCGAGGGACGCCGTCCGGCGGCTCCTCGAGGCCCTCGTGGGAGACCGGGTGATCGCGACGTGACGGACGCCCACGTCCCGGAGGACAAGTCCCACTTCCGCGGCGTCTGGGTGTTCCTCGAGCACCGGAAGCACGGGCTGCGCGACGTCTCCGTCCAGCTGATCGGCGAGGGCCGTCGGCTCGCGGACCTCCGCGGCACCCCCCTGACGGGCATCCTCCTCGGCCGCGACGTGGACGCGCTCGCGAGGCACGCGATCGGCTACGGGCTCGACCGCGTGCTCGTCGTCGACCACCCGCTCCTCGAGATCTACCGATCGCGGCCGTACGCGCAGGCCATGGCCCAACTGATCCGGCGGCACAAGCCGGAGATCGTCCTGTACGGCGCGTCGAAGAACGGCCGGGACCTCGGCGGCCGGTTGCACGCGATCCTGGAGACGGGCCTCGCGGCGGACTGCGTGAAGTTCGACATCGACGCCGAGGGAAACCTCGACATGATCCGTCCGAGCTTCGGGGGGAAATCGCTCGCGCACATCCTGTGCAAGAAGCACCGGCCGCAGATGGCGTCCGTGCGTCGGAACGTGTTCATCGCCCCGCCGCACGACCCGTCGCGTCGCGGCGAGGTCGTCCGCGAGGCGGCCGAGCTCTCGGAGAAGGACGCCGACGCGACGCTCCTCGAGTTCACGGAGTTCACGAAGGAAGGTGGCCTCCGGCCGGAGGACGCGGACATCGTCGTGAGCGGCGGCTACGGCCTCGGCGATCCCAAGAACTTCGCGATGCTGCAGGAACTCGCCGACCTCCTCGACGGGGCGGTCGCCGCGTCCCGGAAGGCGGTCGACAGCGGGTGGGTCCCAAAGATGCTGCAGGTCGGGCAGACCGGGATGACGGTCCGGCCG
Organism: Thermoplasmata archaeon; assembly: GCA_035637195.1. Lineage (GTDB taxonomy): Archaea > Thermoplasmatota > Thermoplasmata > RBG-16-68-12 > RBG-16-68-12 > RBG-16-68-12. Next base: position 2,660 of record DASPXQ010000276.1, read on the forward strand.
AAGCTCTACATCGCCGTGGGGATCAGTGGGGCCGTCCAGCATCTCGCGGGCATGCAGGAATCCGAGAAAATCCTCGCGATCAACCTCGACCCGAAGGCGCCCCTCTTCGAGATCGCGGACTACGGGATCGTCGGCGATCTGTTCGAGGTCGTGCCGGAGATGATCCGACAGCTCCGCGCGCTCAAGGCCGGCGCCGCGGCCCCGGCGGCGATTCCGGCAGCAACTCGCTGACGTTCACGCGCCGCAACGTGACGCCGAAGACCGCCTGGAAGTGCGCGATGACGGATGCCTTGACGTCCTCGAGGTCGACCGGATGTCCGAGGACCCGCTCCATCGAGGTCATGATGCCGCCCTCGTGCCCACACGGCCGGATCTTCAGGAACTCCCGTAGGTCGGTCGTGACGTTGTGGGCGAAGCCGTGGAACGTCACGTTCCGCTGGACCGCGAGCCCGATCGATGCGATCTTCTTGCTGCCGACCCAGACGCCGCGCTCGGGTCCGTCCCGCGTGGCCTCGATGCCGAAGTCCGCGCACGTGCGCAGCAGGACCTCCTCGAGGTCCGTCACGAGGCGCCTCACATCGAGCCGGTCCGGCAGCTTGAGGATCGGATACCCGACGAGCTGGCCGGGGCCATGGTACGTCGCCTCGCCGCCCCGCTCGACCTCGACGACCTCGAGGCCGGAGTCGAGGACGTCCTCGCGCGTCCCCCGCCGGCCCAGCGTCGCGACCGGATCGTGCTCGACGAGGATGAGCCCGTCGGGGATCTTGTCCTGCGCGCGGCGGTCCACGAGTGCCTTCTGAAGGTCCCAGACCTCCCGGTACGGCCGTCGCCCGAGGTCGAGGAGCCAGGCGTCCCGCACGATGAGGACCGTCCGCTCGGCCTCGTCCGTCGTGAGCATGGTCTCAGCGGTTCAGCACGTGAATCGCCTGCCCGAGGGCGGCCTCCGCGCTCTCCATGATCCCCTCCGGCAGCGTGGGATGCGGATGCACGGTGAGCGCGATATCCGTGACCGTCGCGCCCATCTCGATTGCGAGGGCGAGTTCGCTGATCAGGTCGCTCGCGTCCGGCCCGACGATCGTCGCCCCGAGGAAGACCTTGGTGTCGGCGTCGGCGAGGAGCTTCACGAAGCCGTCGTACTCGCCCGTCGTCAGCGCGCGGCCGATCGCCGCGAACGGGACCCGGCCGATGCGGACCTTGCGCCCCCTGGCGGCCGCCTCCGACTCCTGCATCCCCACGGTGGCGATCTCAGGATCCGTGAAGATGGCGGCGGGCATCGCCCGGTAGTCGACCTCGACGGGATGGCCGGCGATCGCCTCGGCCGCGATGAGGCCTTCCTTCGTCGCCTTGTGCGCGAGGAACGGCGGCCCGACCACGTCGCCGATCGCGAAGACGTGCGGATTCGTCGTCCGGAGCTGCCGGTCCACCTTGATGTATCCCCTCGGCCCGACCTCGACGCCGGCCTTGTCCGCGCCGAGATCGTCCGTGTTCGGCCGCCGTCCGACGGTGACGAGGATCAGGTCCGCGCGGCGGGCGATCAGGCCATCAGGAGTGATGACGTCGACGACCGTCTGGTCCTTGTCCACCCGCCAGCCCCGGGCCTGCGACTTCACGTGGACCTCGACGCCGAACTTCTGCAGGCCCCGTGCGACGACGCGCACCGCGTCCAAGTCCGTCCCGGGCAGGAGTTGCTCCATGATCTCGATCACGACGACGCGGCTGCCCAGCTTCGCATAGAACGTGCCGATCTCGAGGCCGGAGATGCCGCCGCCGATGATCGCGAGGTTCGGCGGGACGCGGGGGAGCTCGAGCGCCTCTTTCGTGCTCAGCACCTTCTTGCCGTCGAAGCGGAACGCGGGCAGATCGGACGGCCGGCCGCCCGTCGCGATGATTGCATCGGTGAACGTGACGTCCTCGGAGACGCTCGCGCTTCGGATGTGCACGCTGCCGGGTCCGGTGAACGATGCCTGTCCGGGGAGGACCTCCACGCCGTTCCCCTTGCAGAGCTGGCCGATTCCGTTCACGAGCCGCTGGACGACGGACGCCTTCCACTGCTGCAGTCGGATCATGTCGACCTTGACCGGGCCGGTCTCGACGCCTCGCTCCGCGGCGCGCTCGATCGCTTGCACGAGGTTCCCCGTGTGGATGAGCGCCTTGCTCGGGATGCAGCCGTAGTTCAGGCATTCGCCGCCGAGCTTGTCCCGCTCGACGAGGAGGACATGCTTACCCAGCTGCGCTGCGCGAATCGCGGCGGGATATCCACCAGGGCCGGCCCCGATGACGACGACGTCGACTTGGCGGGCCACGCGCCGACCGATGGAAACGCCCTCGCTTATGCCTTTGCTTGGCGGCCGTCACCCGACGCCGACGAAAATCGTCGCGGGATGCTCCAGATGGTTCCGCACCGACTGCACGAACGCGGCGCCGACGTGGCCGTCGATCACGCGGTGGTCGAAGGAGCAGGAGAGGTACATCATTTCCCGGATGACGACGTGGTCGTCCCGCACGACGGGACGCTTCTCGATCTTGTGGATGCCGAGGATCGCGACCTCGGGCCAGTTGATGATCGGCGTCGCGAGGATGCCGCCCTCCTTGCCGAGGGAGGTGATCGTGAACGTCGAGCCTTGGACGTCCGGCAGGGAGAGCTTCTTGTCCCGCGCCGCCGTCGCGAGCCGGTCGATCTCCCTCGCGAGGTCCCAGAGGTCCCGCTTGTCGGCGTCGTGGACCACGGTGACCGTCAGGCCCTCGTCCGTCGCGGTCGCAATCCCGATGTGATAGTACCGCTTGACGACGATCTCCCCGCGCTCGTCGTCGACGGACGCGTTCAGGGTCGGGAACTCCGCGAGCGCGGCGAGGACGGCCTTGATGAAGAACGGGAGGAACGTCAGCTTGATTCCCTTGCGGTCCGCGGTCTCCTTGAGGTGGTCGCGCAACGGGACCAGCTGGGACATATCGACCTCCTCGACGTACGTGAAGGGGGCGGCCGTCGCGTTCGACTTCGCCATCTTCTCGAAGATCCGCTTCCGCAGGCCGTGGATCGGGATGCGCTCCTCGGCACCGGTCGGCGCGGCCGCGGCGACCGCGGATCTCGTGGGCGCGACGGACGCCTTCGTCCCTCGGCGCACGTCGTCCTCCGTGATCCGTCCCTGCGGCCCGCTCCCTCGAACCGCGGCGAGATCGACGTTCAGCTCCCGCGCGAGTCGACGGACCGCGGGGGCCGCGAGGACCTCCCCGGGAACGGTGGGCGGGGGCGGCGGTGCGGCCATCCGGCTCGGGGGCGCGGGCGTCGCCGAGGCCGTCGGCGTGGCGCCGGGAGTGGGCGCCGGCACGGCCTCGCCCGCTTCGCCGAAGACGACGAGCGTCGAGCCGACCTTCACCACCTCGCCTTCCTTCGCCCGCAGCTGCAGGATCTTGCCCGTGACCGGCGAGGGGATCTGCACCGTCACCTTGTCCGTCATCACCTCGACGACGGGGTCGTTCTCCTTGACGGCGTCCCCTTCCTTCACGAACCACTTGACGACCTCGCCCTCGTGGACGCCCTCCCCGATGTCGGGGAGCTTGAACTCGCGGGCCATCTGCGTCGCCAAGACCCGAGGCCGACTTAACGCTTTGCCCCTTCGCCCACGCCATGCGACGTCGCCGGAATGCGAATCGTTTTATGGCCACCAATCGATGTCGCCCCGGGGAGGAGTGGGCCGTGGAGGAGTGGCACAGACCGGTGGGCGTGATTTGTGCCCGGCGCTCCGCGCCGGAAGCGTTCCCGTCCCCCTCCTCCTTTCCGTGAGGTGACCGATCTTGCCCCGTCCCCTGGGAATTACGATCTTGGGCGCACTCGTCGTGCTGGCAGCGTTCGTCATGTTCTTGATCGGCATCGCCGGCTTCATCGTCGGACTCGCTGGCCTGATTCCCGGATCGCCCATCCCCGGGACCACGTTGCTCCTGAACGGTCTCTTGTACGTGATCATCGGAATCGTGTTAGGGGTCGCGGGGTTCGGCCTCATGCGCCTTCGCCCGTGGGCATGGGGACTCGCCCTCCTCGCCACGCTCGTGACGCTCGTCTACCTAGGCTACAACGTATGGCAGGATTCGAACGCCGGCAAAGACATCACGCTGACGGCCATCGTCACGCTCGTGATCGTCGGGGCGGTCTTCGTGTACCTGCTGGGTGTCGCGCGTGCGTTCCGCCGGCCGGCCGGTACGGTGTGACGGTTTGCCCCGTCCCCCCGCGATTGCCATTCTGAGTGCGCTGCTGATCGGTGTCGCCGGGTCAATTACTACGGATTCGCCGTCTTGGGTTTGAACGCGGGCTACGTCCGTATGTCTGAGCGGGAGGTCGACGGAGCTCAACTCCTTGGGTATGGCATCGCGTATCTCAGTTTCGCGGTGTTCTGGATCAGTGCGGCCATAGGCATTTCCCAGCTGCGCGAGTGGGGGTGGTGGACCGCCGTACTGACATCGTTTGCGGCCGTCGCCCACGGGGCGTACCACCTCTCCCAATCTCCGCCGCTTGGACTCACCCAAACCTACGCGGGGTGGCCCACGACTGGAGTCTGGTTTACTACGATTGCCGGCGGCTCGGCTCTCGCGGGCATGATTGGTCTACTTCGGACTTTCGCGGTTCTGATGAGACCGACCGTCCGGAGTCCGCTGGTTAGAAGGCCATGACCTTGTCGATCGCCGCGAGCACGCGGTCCGCGTTCGGCATGTAGACGTCTTCGAGGGTGTACGGGAACGGCGTGTCGAATCCGCTCACCCGGACGATTGGTCCGCGCAGGTACTCGATCGCCTTCTCGGCGAGGATCGCGCTGATCTCGCCGCCGTAGTTGCCCGTCCGCGGCGCCTCGTTCACGATCACCGCGCGTCCCGTCTTCTTGACGCTCGCCAGGAGGGCCGGCTCGTCGAGGGGC
>DASPXQ010000277.1:0-9580 GCA_035637195.1 Thermoplasmata archaeon
AGATCGCTGCGAGGACAGCGGACCCAGTAGTCGTGCGCCGTGTACAGGGATCGCGCGTTGGCTCGGCGGACGAACACGTCGCGGCCGAGGAGGGAGACGTTGTGATGATGGATCACGTCGGGTCGCAGACCGTCCAGGAGACCCGCGTGGTACCGGGCGACGCCGCCGGACCGGCCGAGGAGGTGCGCGGCGATGGGCTGGCCCCACCCTTCTCCGGGGATCGCATGGACGTAGACGCCGTCGTCATGGTCGTCCTCCCGGGCATCCTTCAGCGGGCGCTTCAGCCCGTAGGCCGCCGGCGAGAACTCGACGTGGACTTCGTGGCCCTTCGAGGCGAGGGCTCGCGCTAGGTACTGGACGTGCACGGCGTCCCCGCCGAGGTGGTACGGCGGGTAGAACGTCGTCACCATCAGGAACCGGAGCGTCTCCATCCGCTAATGCGTCCCCTGCATCCCGTGAACGAAGTAGTTCCGCAGGACCCGGATCGCGTAGCGAGAGGCGAGCTCGAAGTCGTCGCGGGTGGCGAGCGCGAAGCGGAGGTTCTCCCGCCACCATCGGGGGCTGAAGTACAGCCGGGTGTACGCGAGCTTGCGGAGGCGGTTCAGCTGCTCCGGCGTCAGCGCGTCCGTGCCGAGGATCGCGTTGTGCTGGTGCATCTCCTTCCAGTCGAGCTCGGGAATCTTGCCGGCCTCGCGCAACTGCTCGTACAGCTCCGTGCCCGGATACGGGGCGAGGACGTTGAACTGCGCCCCGTTCGGGAGGGTCCGCAGAGCGAACTCGATCGTGTCGATCGCGCTCTCCCACGTCTCGCCTGGGAGGCCGAGGATGAACGCGCAGTACGTCTTGATGCCCGCATCCTTCGCCCACCGGATCGCCTGCGCGGCTTGCTCGACGGTCGCCTGCTTGCTCACGCTGTCGAGGATCCGCTGGTTGCCCGATTCGACGCCGAACGAGATGCCGCTGCATCCCGCCGCGCGCATCGCCGCGAGGAGCCCGGGGTCCACGAGGTGGACGCGGGTGTTGCAGTACCAGCGGACGTCGAGGCGCTCGCGCCGGATGCCATCGCAGATCTCGCGCACGCGCCGCTTGTTCATCGTGAACGTCTCGTCGAAGAACGACACGGTCCGGATGCCGAAGCGGTCCGCGAGGTACCGAAGCTCCTCGAGGACGCTGTCCGCGGACCGGAACCGCCACGCGGTGCGTGCGACCGTGCAGAAGGAGCACGCGTAGGGGCATCCCTTGCTCGCGTACATGATCGTGAAGGGCTTGCATGCGGGCGCGGAGATGAAGTACGGATCGAGCGATGGGAGGAGATCGTACGCCGGGACGGGCAACGCATCGTAGTCCTTGATCGGCCGCGCGTCCGGCGTGATGCCGACGTGGCCGTCGTCGCGGTACGCGAGACCGGGGACGCCGTCGAGCGGCATGCCGCGCTCCAACGCGTCGATCAGGGCCGGCCCGACGCTCTCGTACTCGTGGCGGAGGTAGACATCGAGCGGAGGCGCGTCCGCCATCACCTCGCCCGGCACGGTCCGCAGGGTCCAGCAGATCCCGATCGTCCGGGCCTCGGGACTCGCGCGCTTCGACGCCTTCGCGACCTCCATGTCGTGATCGAACGTCGTCGGCGTGAAGCGAAAGATCATGGCGTCGTAGCCCGACCCGCGGAGCCACGACTCGACCTCGTCGGGGGTCGCGTCGAAGCCGTTCGCATCGAGCATCCGCACCGAATGTCCGGACTCTCGCAGGATCGCGGCGAGCTGGAGGAGGCTGTACGGCTCCAGGACGGAGTAGCGCTCCCTCACCTCGCAACGCTCCTCGCGCACGACGGAGTCGCCGTCGAAGCGGGGCGGATTCACGAGGGCGACCTTCATGACGCCTCCCCCGCGACGACCTGGTAGAATCGGAAGGTCCGTTCCGCCATCCGGTCGACCGAGCCGTTGCGCTCGACCCACTCGCGGCCGCCGTTCGCGATCTCTTCCGCGCGGGCGGGATCCGCGAACACGGTCTCGATGCGGTCGACGAGGCCGTCGACATCGCCGGGCGGGAACAGCCATCCCGTCGCACCATCCCGGACGATCTCCGTCACCCCGCCGGCCCGGGCTGCGATCAGCGGCGTCCCGCACGCCATGGCCTCCAGGGCGACCATCGGACAGCTCTCCGCGAAACTCGGCAGGACGACGGCGTCCGCTCGATGGTACAGGGCCGGCATGGAGCCGTACGGCACGGGGCCGAGGAACTCGTACCGACCCCGGTCGACGCCGAGGCGATCCGCGTAGCGGGTCCAGCGGGTCGCGTCCCCCGGGCCCGCGAGGAGGAGTCGGACCTCCGGGTCGAGGCGGCCCAAGGCCCGGAGGAGTGTATCGATCCCCTTGAGGGCGAGGAGCCGACCCGCGAAGAGCAACGTCCGACCGTCATCTGGGCGAGGATCCGTCGCGCCGTCCCGCGAGGTGCCGTTGAGTCGCGCGGTATCCACCCCGTTGGGAATCACCGTCTCGAAGCGTGGCTGCAGGCCATAGTCCGAGATCGAATTGTCCCGCACCCAGCGGGACACATAGATCAGGGCGGGCGTGCGCCGCAGGTACCGCCGTTCGATCCGGCGGAGCAGGAGCCGCCACCGGGCGACCGACCGCTCGCTCCCGTTCCGGGGAACGGCATCGCCCGCGCGGAGGGTGCCCTGGATCTGCGTGCCGAGAGTCGTGTGGACGGTCAGCGCCGGAATCGCGGAGAGTCGCCGCCGGGCCAGGAGGTCGGACATGTACGCGTGGTTGGCGTGGACGATGTCGAAGCCGTGGGCCTTGGCGAGGCCGGGCAGCCGCCGCAACACGGCGAGCTGGAACGCGAGTCCGAGGCCGTCGGTCCGCCCTCCGTCCGCTTCGATGGCGTGCACCTGGACCCCGTCGAGGTCGCCGGCGTCTACCGCCATCCGGCTTCGCGCCGACGTCACCACGTGGACCTCGGCCCGGTCGCGCAGGGCGCGAGCCAGATTGTATGCATAGGTCCCCACGCCGCCCCAGGTCGGGAGGAACTCGGGGGTGAGGAGGCACACCCTCACGCGGTCTCCTCCCGGCGCGCGGCGGCCGGCGGGATCCGGCGGAGTTCCGTCGACGGCCGGTTGAGACGCCTCATGAGGAGCCGCCACGCGATCGAGAGGCCGGTCCGCAGCGGCACGAGCTTCGGTTCGCCGATGCGACGGTCGTAGGAGATCGGCAGCTCCCGCATGCGGATGCCCCGCTCGCACGCGGACGCGAACAGGTCCGCCTCGAGGTCGAAGCCTTCCGCCACGAGCCCGAACCGCTGGAGGGCGTCCTCCCGGAACCCCCACATCCCCGTGCAGACGTCGGTCACGGGCACGCGGTACAGGAGGCTCGCGAGGGCGCTGAGGAGACGGTTGCCGATCCGGTTCAGGTCGCTGATCGCCCCATCCGCGATGGAGCCGCCGAGACGGGAGCCGAGGACGACATCCTCCCCCGATTCGAGCGCCTCGACGAACCGAGGGATCGCGTCGGCGGGGTACGTCCCGTCGGCATCGAGCATGACGAAGAACCGCTCGCCCCAGGTCAGGGGGCGCGTTGGGTTGGCGAGGATCTCAGCGAGCGCCTGCCGGACGCCGTTGCCCTTGCCGGTCCCGCTCTGGACGAAGGTCGACGCACCCCGCGCTCGCGCGATGTCCATCGTGGCGTCGGTCGATTGCCCGTCGACCACCCACACCCGGACGTCGTAGCCGCGGGTCCGCATCCGATCGACGGGGATCCGATCCATGACGGCGCCGATCGCGGGTCCCTCGTTCAGGGCCGGGAGGAGGACGACGACCTGGGCGCGACGGCGGCCGCGCGGGTTCGGGCGCCCCCTCGAAAGAGAGCTGGTTCCAGGAGCACGGGAGTCCGCCGATCTCCCAACCGGGGCCGTAGTCTCGCCGAGCCCGTCGGTCTCCTCGGCCGGCCCTGGGATCGGGAAGGCCCCGTCGCCCGAATCGATCATCGAATCGGTGGCGAAGTCCCCCGCGTCTTCGCATTCTCCGTCGGATGCAGGGAGCGAGCCCTCCATCCGATCTGGCAAGTGGGTCATCGGAAGGACGGAGCCGGACTCCGCGCGGGCGCAAAATAGGAGTACGTTTCACGAAGCATGGCCCGTGTGGCCGTGTACCACGGGTGAGCACGTTTCCCACAAAGCAACATCTAAGAACACAAAGGCGGATAGGTATAGCGCGCCGTGCTGGCCGCGGTCCTCATGACTCCCAAAGGCAGCGTGACCCGGTCGGTTCGCATCGAGAAGGATGCGGACGAACGACTCCGGAAGCTCGCCGACCAGAGCGACACGAGCGTGAACACGCTGGTCAACCGGGCGTTGCGGAAGTTCGTCGAATGGGACGCCTACGGCGAGAAGTTCGGCTTCGTCACGTTCCCGGGGATCATCCTCGTCAAGATGATGGACCACCTGTCCGAAGAGGAGGCGACGGAGCTCGGCAAATGGGCCGGGCGGAACCTGCTCAAGGAATACATCACGTTCTGGTTCAAGGAAGTCACCCCGGAGACCCTGATCGAGGGTTTTCCCCGGCTATTCGCGAAGTACGCGCGGGCCTTCGCCTACGAGGAGCACGTCGAAGACGACTACCGGGTGATCATCCTGAAGCATAGCGGCGGACCCCGTTGGTCGACGTTCTACCAGGAGGCCGCTGAGACCGCATTCCGGGAACTCCTGAATCGCGAAATCCACGTCGAGAAGTCGGAGAATCAGGTCGTCCTACGGCTGCGGTGGGTCGAAAAAAGGATTAAGTGAGCCGACGTTGCTGCTGTATTAGGGTTCCAGGGGAGCTTTAGCACTTTGCCCCCGAGCACGAGCGTCACGCGAACGATTCGGATCGAGCGCAACGTGGACGAGTTCCTCCGAAAGTTCGCGGACCGCGAGGGGATCAGCGTCAACTTCCTCGTGAACAAGGCGATCCGGCGTCTCGTGGAGTGGGACGTCTACGCGGACAAGTTCGGGATGATCTCGGTCCCGGAGTCGCTCCTCGTGAAGATGATGGACGCTTTGAGCGATGTCGAAGCCGCGGAGCTCGGAGGCTGGGTCGGCAAGAACCTCCTTCCAGAGTTCTTGACGTTCTGGTTCAAGGAGGTCAGCCTGCAAACGGTCGTGATGGGCTACTCCCGTCTCACGGCCCGGTATGCCCGCGCGTTCGAGTACGAGGAACGCTCGAAGGAGGGCAAATGGACGATCGTCTTCAAACACAGCGGGGGCGCGCGCTGGTCCATCTACTACGAGGCGCTGCTGCGGCGCGCGCTCGAGGGACTCATGAAAGGCGCGGAGATCCACACGGAGAAGACGGACGACCAGGTCATCGCGCGGTTCGCGCTCGTGTGAGCAGGACCTATCGACCGGACTTGCCTTTCTTCCCGGGCGACCTCGCGGGCGGCGGGCCCCCGGAGGACCGCGGGACCGACTGCCCGACGCTCTCGAGGGCCTTCCGCTCGATCGCCTCGGCCAGCCACGACATCGTTTCCCGCAGCCCGAAGCACACACGGTCGAGGTCCGCGTTGCCGGTGTCGACCTTGACGTGGCGGGCGATCAGCATCGCCTTGATCACGGGCGCGTTCGTCGGTCCGAAGAAATCGTTGAAGGCCTTCCAGTACGCCGTCTGGAAGGACTTGTCGTTCTTCACTCCGAGTCGACTCGCGAGATGCACGCCGGCACGCTTCCCCCAATCGGCGTGCTATCTCGCGGTGATGTGCGGCACTTTCACGGAAATTCCTCGGTTCCCGATCTCCACGGGGAGGAGCCCCATCTGATGGTTCGTCCCTCGCATCTTAGTGATCTCGATGTAGCGGACCCGCGCGTCCCCTGTGACGGGGACGAGGGAGAAGTGGATGACGCCGTCCGCGATGAACTCCTGGATCCCCACCGCCGACACCACGTCCGTGTGCGCCGTCTCGGTGATCATGAGGGTCGTGCAGCCCGCGCCTCCGACGATCTTCCCGAGGAGCATGTGGGTGAAGACGCGAAGGTCGCCGGTCCGCTCGAACGCCTGCGTCATCGCAGTGAAGGAGTCGATGACGAGCCGCACGATGCCGTACTCGTCGATGTTCCGCACGATCTCGTCCCAGATGGCCGGCATCCCCTCGGACGTCAACGTGGGCATCTCGAGGAATCGGAACAGGCCCTTGGACTCGAGCGGCTGGATGTCGAAGCCGAGCCGCAGCATGTTCCGCACGTACGCCTTGCGCCCCTCGAGCATCGACACGTACATGCCCGGCTCCTTGAGTTCCTTCGCGCCGTAGAACAGGAACTGCGATCCGAAGATCGTCTTACCGGTCCCCGGCCGTCCCGCCAGGCTGATCAGGCTGCCCGCGGGGAAGCCGCCTTCCAGCATCTCGTCGAAGCCCGGGATGCCGGTCGCGATGCGGGAGTCGCCATCGAGCCCGACGCGGGTCGCCGCCTTGGGGTGCTGCATCATGTCGCCTCCTTCTTCGATCGTTCAATGTGCCGCAAGGCGACCTCGAACATGTCCGAGCGTGCCCCCTCGTCGCGCGTCCGCAGACGGGACGTCGGGACGGACACGACCTCCGGCCTCTCGCCGTCCGTGAGGGCGATGTCCTCGAGCGGGATCAGTTCGAACTCCGGATAACCGTGGTCGAACGTGAACTGGAGGCCGTAGAAGCCCGTCCGCGGCTTGACGCCGTACAGGATGAGCGTGCCCCACCGTACCGTCAGGACGAGGTGGATCTGGGAGATGTTCGCCACCTTCTGCGTCAGCTCGAGGTTCGGGCGCGCGAGGATCGACTGGATGTCCTTGTTCACCGCGGCCCGGGCCGCGACCGTCGCGAGGAAGTTCATCACGCCCTGACCGTAGAAGTTCTCGACCGTGTCGAGGGCCATGAGCATCCAGATCGTCTTGCCCTGGGCCTTGTACGCGCTGTACGTGTCGAGCCACTTCTCGAAGTCCTCCTTCGGGTTGAGGGAGAACTTGATCGCGACCGGGTCCTCGACGCGGTCCGTCGTGAAGACGCGCATGTTCGTGTCGTAGACGTCTTCCGGCATGAACTGCGTCGCGAAGAGACGCGCCCTCGTCGGGTCGTAGTCGCTGTAGGGGAACGCCATCACGGCGTTGTTCGTCGCGAGGAAGTTGAGCAACGCCGTAAGGGGGACATAGATCTGCCCTTCGAAGGGGACCTCCCCCCGGATCTCCAGCAGGACCGTCGAGCCGCGCGGCACGCCGCCGCCGAGGAGGGCGTCGATGTCGCGGCTGCCCGTGGACATATGCGTCGGGGAGTTCTCGAGGGGACGGAACATCGAGGTCCGCTCCGGCAGGGTGAAGGCGAAGGGCTCGAGGTATCGGAGGCGGCCGCCCGCCAGGGTGAAGGGATACCGCTCCTGGCGGATCGGGATGCCGCGGAGCTTCCGGACCTCCAGCTCGCGCACCCGTCGGTCCTCAATGACCTTCTGGTGCAACACGATGATCGCATCCGCGAGCTGATCGAGCGTCGTGTCCGTCTGGGGACGCTCGCTCACGAGGATCATCCGCGCGCGGGTGTTCTCGAGGATCGCCATGAGCGACTGCTCGACCTTCATCCGCGTCTCCTGCGGGAGGTAATCGGCGATGCCTTCCCACGAATCGAGGACGACGAGCGGCGACTCCATGTTCGACAGGAGCCGGTGGAGGCCCGAGACGACGTTGTGCGCGACGACGAACTGGCTCGGGTCGAACTCGAGGGTCGTGAAGAAATGGACGTTCGGCAGGGCGGCGAGCTTCGAGAAGAGGGCGTGCTGGAACACGAGCTTGTCCGGATACGACCGAGTCGAGATGTGGACCGTGTCGCCGTCGCCCTGGAGGCGGGCCATCAGCTCGAGCGCCGCGGTCGTCTTGCCCATCCCGGTCTCGCCTTTGACGAGCACGAGCAGGCTCTCGCGCTTGAGGAGCAACTCCAGCTCCCTCGGCAGCGGCATGTCGGCTTCCGGCTCTAAACCCAATCGAATCATCGTCGAACCCCTTCCGTCCTGGAACCGGGCGGGTCAACGGCCCGGAGCTTATCTTCATAGTGTAGTCGGTTGTGTGCTTCCGTGTTCATCGGGCGATCCGCGTCGTCCGGGGAACTCCGGGGCAGGATGGCGGAGAGGGTCCGGAATCGTCGCACCGCCGCCCTTCCTGCGACGAGGCACCGACCCGGCAGGCCGTCGCGTCCCGGAGAACAAGCGAGAGGTTGGGATGCGACACCCCTGAGCGTCAGTCCGGCGCCCTTCCGGTCAGGTTCTTCTGGGCTTGGAAATCACCTCCGACCCCGCAAGGATGTCCGAGTAAAGCCCGCTATGTTTATCCCGGGCGCCGTTCGAACACAAGTGCAATCCGAGGCCGCCCGACGACGAGTCTCGTCCGTCCGATCGGCCTCGAATCACGTTCTGAGCCCACGCCGCGCGACGGGTCCACCCTTGGTATCCGAGCGTCCTCAGATGGGGTTCCTCGACGCCTCCCAGCCTCGACTTGTAGAGCGTCGAGCCCGGGCCGAGGTCGACACGCCGGTACCCTCGCGCGATCAGCTCGCGCACGAGTTCCAGGCCGAGGACCAGACCGGGAGAACCCTCCGCGTACGTGCGATCGTAGGAGGAGATCTGCGCAAAGAACGTCCGCGGGTCGGCGGCGCCGTGAATCCATGCAACGGGGGTGCCGTCAAGCTCGAGCGCCGACGTGAGGAACTGGCCTTCGCGCGCGAGGAACCCGGACGAGGAGACCAGGAACTCCCGCACATCGCCGGCCGCGAACCAGCCCTCCTTTTCCGTCCCCGTGAGCCATCGGAGGTGGTTCTCGATGAGCTCCTCCACGCGCCTCCGGGCCCTGTGCGGCGTCGTCTCGACGACGACCTTCAGGGGTCCCTGGGCCTCAAGGTGTCGGAGACCTCGTCGATAGGAACTTCGGGTGTTCGCGGTCAAGGAGGCGAAATATTCATCCCACTCCACCGGCAGGGGGACGGACACGAATGGAACGGATACCAGCCGATCGCGGGCGACGAACCCCTCTCGCAGGATCTCGGAGGCGGCGTGCGGCGTCGGCGAGGAAGGCGGAAGGTACCCGAGATCCCACTTGCCAAGGGACCACGTTGACGCCACGTGGCCGAGCACCGCTCGCACGGAAGCTCGGTCCTCGTTGGTCGCGAGCACGTCGACGTGCAGGATGTCCCCCGGATACCCGATGTTGTTCCCGATAAAGCGGAGCGTCGAGACGGGCACCGGGCCGACGCGGCCGCGGACCCGCATGAGGGGCGCGTAAGCCGCCAGTTCGCCCCGACTGTCCCAGCCCACGACGATCCGGCAGCGGGTCCTGGCGCCGAAGCACTTCTCCCAGAGCGCGAGGTACGAGGGCGTTTGAAACGGCGTCCAGCGCTCGATGCCCTCGCGGAACCGCTCAAGGGAGGAGGGGAGCGCCCGGCGGGCCTCGTCCAGCGCGAGTTCCTCGACCGACAGACCGGGCATATGGCGCAGCAAGGCTCGACCTCGGCTACGCCGCCATGTCGATGTCGGGGGGGTAAGGGTTACGCACCGGATGCGATACGTTCGAGCACAGCCTTCCACTCGCCCATCGGAACCCCTCGGTCGG